>NZ_JBEZLR010000209.1:0-4536 GCF_040652275.1 Streptomyces sp. NPDC048275 | reverse complement strand
GCGGCGAACACCGGTTCGTGGGCGAGGAGGTGCTGGCCCATGGCGGGCCACTGCGAGCCCTGCCCGGGAAACACGAAGACCGTCTTGCCGCTCAGTGCGGTGCCGGTGGCGAGGTCCGGATGGGGCAGGCCCTCGGCGAGTGCGGTCAGGGCGTCGGTGTTGAGGGCGACCGCCCGCTGCTCGAACCGCGCCCGCCGCTCCAACGCCCGCGCCACCTCGACGGGGTGCGCTTCGTCGGCTGCCGCCAGCCATGCGTGCAGACGCCGCCCCTGGTCCCGTACGGCCTGCTCGGTCTTGCCCGACAGGAGATAGGGCACCGGGCCCTCCGCCGCCGCAGTGGGCTCGGCGGGCTCCTCGGCGGCCGGCGGCTGCTCCAGGATGACGTGGGCATTGGTGCCGCTGATGCCGAACGAGGACACACCGGCCCGGCGCGGACGCCCGTCCGTCTCCCAGGGCCGGGCCTCGGTCAGCAGGGAGACCGCGCCGGCCTCCCAGTCGATGTGCCCGGACGGCTCGTCGACGTGCAGCGTCCGGGGCAGCAGACCGTTGCGCATCGCCATGACCATCTTGATCACACCGCCGACACCGGCCGCGGCCTGCGCGTGCCCGATGTTCGACTTCAACGAGCCCAGCCACAGCGGCTGCTGGGCCGGCCGGTCCTGGCCGTAGGTGGCGAGCAGCGCCTGCGCCTCGATCGGGTCGCCGAGGGTGGTGCCCGTGCCGTGCGCCTCCACCGCGTCCACATCCGCCGGCGAAAGCCGGGCCTGGGCCAGAGCGTCACGGATCACCCGGCGCTGGGACGGCCCGTTCGGAGCGGTCAGCTGACTGCTCGTACCGTCCTGGTTGATGGCGCTGCCGCGGATCAGGCCGAGGACGTGGTGTCCGTTGCGCCGCGCGTCGGAGAGCTTCTCCAGGACGATCAGGCCGACGCCCTCACCCCAGCCGGTGCCGTCGGCGGAGGCCGCGAACGCCTTGCAGCGGCCGTCCGGGGACAGCCCGCGCTGCCGGCTGAACTCGATGAACAGGCCCGGCGTGGAAATGACGGTGACCCCGCCCGCCAGCGCCAGCTCGCACTCGCCCTGCCGCAGCGCCTGCGCCGCCAGGTGCAGCGCCACCAGCGACGACGAGCACGCCGTGTCGACACTCACGGCCGGGCCCTCGAAACCGAAGGTGTACGAGAGCCGGCCGGACGCGATGCTGCCCGCGCTGCCGGTACCGACATGGCCCTCGAACCCGTCCGGGATGGGGCTGAGCCGGGAACCGTAGTCGTTGTACATCACGCCGGCGAAGACACCCGTCCGGCTGCCGCGCAGGGCGCCCGGATCGATCCCCGCGCTCTCCACGGCCTCCCACGCGGTCTGCAGGAGCAGCCGCTGCTGCGGGTCGACGGTGAGCGCCTCCCGCGGCGAGATCCCGAAGAAGCCGGGGTCGAACTCGGCGGCGTCGTAGAGGAATCCGCCCTCCCGCGCATACGACTTGCCGACCTTCTCCGGGTCCGGGTCGTACACGTCCGGCGCCCAGCCGCGGTTGTCCGGGAAGCCGCCGATGGCGTCCCGCTCGTTGACGACCAGCTGCCACAGCTCCTCGGGCGAGGTGACCCCGCCCGGGTAACGGCAGGCCATGCCGACGATCGCGATGGGCTCCTGGTCCTTGGCCTCGACCTCCTGCAGCCGCTGCCGAGTCCGGTGCAGGTCGGCCGTCACGCGCTTGAGATAGTCGCGGAGCTTGTCTTCATTCACCACGGCTGCTTCTACTTCCTCGGGATCCTTGTGGATGAGCGGGACGGCAGACGGAACGTGCTCAGCTGCTCAACTCGTTGTCGATGAAGTCGAAGATCTCGTCGTCGGAGGCGGCGGAGAGCAACTCCTCCGCTCCGCCGGACGACTGGACCTGGACGCCCGTGCTGTTCAGGACCTCCTGGAGGCGCCGGGTCAGCTGGGCGCGCTGTTCGCCGTCGGACGGCAGCATCAGCAGCAACTCCTCGATGCGGTCCAGTTCGGCGATCCCGGCTACCGGTACCGTCAGAACTTCGGTGTCCAGATAGCCGACGAGGGCCTCGACCGTCGGATAGTCGAAGATCAGCGTGGACGGCAGCCGCTGCCCGACCGTCGTGCCGAGCCGGTTGCGCAGCTCCACCGCGGTCAGCGAGTCGATGCCCAGGGCGAGCAGGCCCCGCTGCGGGTCGAGCCCGTCCGCCGACACATGGCCGAGCACATCGGCCACCAGCCCCAGCACCAGCTTGTTCAGCAGGTCCGTGCGCTCCTGCGGCGACAGGGGAGCCAGCACCTCGGTGAGCGTGACGTCCTGTGCCGCCGGGCTCGCCGCGGCGGGCCGCGCCGGGATGCGCACCAGGCCGCGCAGCAGCGGCGACGGGTCCCGCAGGGCCGACGGGTCCAGCCGTACCGGAATCAGCACCGCCCGATCGGCGCGCACCCCCGTGTCGAACAGGCCGAGCCCCTGCTCGTGGGTGATCGGCAGGATGCCGATGCGTGCCATCCGCGCAAGATCGGCCCGGCCCAGCTGCTCGGCCATGCCGCCCTCCTGCTCCCACAGGCCCCAGGCGTACGAGACGGCGGGCAGGCCCAGCGCCTTTCGATGCCCGGCGAGCGCGTCGAGGAAGGCGTTGGCCGCGGCGTAGTTGCCCTGGCCCGCCCCGCCGAAGGTGCCGGAGACCGACGAGAACAGTGCGAACAGCCCCACGTCACCGGCGAGTTCGTGCAGATTCCAGGCCGCGTCGACCTTGGCGCTGAGCACCCGGTGCAGCCGCTCCGGAGTGAGAGACGTGATCGTCGCGTCGTCCAGCACCCCGGCGGCGTGCACCAGGCCGGTCACCGGATGGGCGTCGAACAGCGCGGCCACGGCCGGGCGGTCGGCCAGATCACAGGCGACGAGCGTGACCTCCGCACCCAACTCGGCCAGGCTCTCGCCAAGTTCCGCCGCGCCCGGGGCGTCCGGGCCGCGCCGGCTCACCAGCAGCAGCCTGCGCACCCCGTGCTCGGTCACCAGCCGCCGGGCGATCTGCCCGCCGAGTTCGCCGGTCGCCCCCGTGACCAGTACGGTCCCCTCGGGATCGAACGCCGGGGCGGCGGTCTGTGCCTCGACGCTCGCGCGGACCAGGCGGGGCGCGTAGAGAGCCCCCTCCCGCACCGCCACTTGGGGCTCCCCGGTGGCCGACGCCAGCGGGAGACGCCCGGCCGAGCCTTCCGTACCGTCGAGGTCGATGAGAGCGAACCGGTCCGGGTTCTCCGTCTGGGCGGAGCGGACCAGCCCCCACAGCGCCGCGTGGGCGAGGCTGCCGGGCCGCTCGCCGGTGGCGCCGCGGGTGACGAACACCAGCCGGGACCCGGCGAACCGGTCCTCGGCCAGCCAGGCCTGGCACAGCTCCAGCGCCCACCCGAGCACCTCACGCACCTGCTCCGGCACCGTCCCCGCAGGGGCGGGGGCGTGGGCGAACACCACATCGGCGACGGGCAGCCCGGCCAGGCCCGCCGCATCGGCGGCCTCGTCCGCGTCCAGCGGGTCCGCCGGGTCCGGGAGCGGCACCCAGGCGAGTTCGTAGAGACTTTCCTGACTGCGGGCCACCAGCTCCTCGGGCCGCTTCGCCCGTACGGTCAGCGAGCCGACCTGGGCCAGCGCGGTGCCCTGCGCGTCCGTCACCGTCAGCGCGAGCGTGTCCGCACCCGTCGGGGACAGCAGTACGCGGGCCGTGCGCGCGCCCGTGGCGTACAGCGTTACGTCCGACCAGGCGACCGGCAGCCTGACCTGGCCCTCCGCGGTGTCCTCGGCGAACGCCATCGGATGCAGCACGGCATCGAGGAGGGCGGGGTGGAGGGCGAAACCGGCGCTGTCGACTCCGTCGGGCAGCAGGACCTCGGCGTACACGTCGTCGCCGTGCCGCCAAGCCGCCTTCAGCCCCTGGAACGCGGAGCCGTAGTCGAGGCCGGCCGAGGTGAGGCGCCCGTACAGCTCCTCCAGGTCCACCGGGGTCGCGCCGTCGGGCGGCAGCGTCTGCGGCACATCGTGCGGCGCGCAGACGTTCCCCGTCAGTGTGCCCTTGGCCAGGACCACCGACGTCACGTCCTGTCGGGTGTGCACGGTCACCGGCCGGCGGCCCTCGCCGTCCGGCGCACCGACCGTCACCTGCACCGTGGCCGAGCCCTGCTCCGGCAGCACGAAGGGTGCCTGGAGCGTGAGTTCTTCGAGATGGTCACACCCCACTCGGGCGCCCGCGTGCAGCACCAGTTCGGCGAAGGCGGTGCCGGGCAGCACGGCCGTACCGTGCACCGCGTGATCGGCGAGCCAGGGGTGGCTGCGGACCGAGAGACGGCCGGTGAGTACGACGCCCGACTCGTCCGGCAGCAGCACCGCGGCACCGACCAGCGGATGACCGCCGTCCTCCAGACCGAGATCGGCGGCATTGCCGACCGTGTCGGGCAGATCGAGCCAGTAGCGCTCTCGTTGGAAGGCGTAGGTGGGGAGGGGGAGCGTGTGGCCGTGGGTGGGCCAGGTGACGGGGTGTCCGTTGACGTGTGCGGT
>NZ_JBEZLR010000208.1:0-4597 GCF_040652275.1 Streptomyces sp. NPDC048275 | reverse complement strand
GCCGTGCCCATAAAACCATCGCCCAGCACCCGCCCCCGAGCACCCTCAACTACCCCGCCACCAGGACATATACCCAGCTAAAGAGGAATCCAGCACTAGACTAGGACCTGTCTGATAATTGATGAACGTCGAAGAGAAGCGGCCGCACCGTTGAGAGTGCGGCCGCTTCTGTTCTCTCTCGCCACAGCGGGTATGCAGCATCGGAGAGGCCGCTCCGGGACGTCGTCCCGGCTTCGGTGCCGACGGGACCGCCTGCGGCCATCGAGCTGCGTCAGAACGTGTTGTAGGCGGTGACCTTGAAACCGTTGTTGTCATTGCGGATGCTGCGGTCCGGCGCGAAGCCCGTGGCCAAGTTCACGCATCGCGATGTGGAGTAGCTGCTGTTGGATGCCCACCACCAGTCGCCGTACGAGTCGAGGATCGCGACGCGAGTGCGGGGCTGGATTCGGGTTGATGCCGCGTTTTCAAAGATCTCCTGTCCATACCCCGGCGAGGATGCCGACGAGGCGTTGAAAGTGTCATTGATCCAGGGCTCGTCGCGGATCACTCCCACGGTGGTTGGGCCCAGGTACGTCCGATAGGCCGTGGCGCAGTCGGGGCCGTAGAAGATCTGGAAGCTTGGCCTCGGTTCGGCCGCCGCAGCGGGGCTGGCGGTACCAACGATTGCGGTGAGGGCGAGTAGCAAAGTAGCGATCACACTGCGGCGGGGAGACAGGGTCACCGGGTTCCCTTACGTTTGTTGAACTGCGCGGACGTATTTGTTGTGTACATGACCTTGCCCTTACGGGTCTTCGACGAAGGGCGTGCTCGGACGGATGAAGCCGGGTTGGTCCTACGGCCTCGACGGTGAAGAGATCAAGGGCACGCCAAGTAGCCTTTCCATCCTCAGCCTGAGCTGGCGTGATGCAGGCAGAGGATGGCCTGGACAAGGCTCGTGATGCGGGTGCGTGACGCCCCTTTCTCTAGCCTCACCCATGGACCTTAGGGTCGTCGTGGGCTTCGGACTTTGTCGTCCGTGCAGGAAACTTCGTCAGTCGTGCATCGCCCTGCGGGTGAGGTCATGCGCGACCGCCATGGCCGGTGTCAGCCACGTACGACGGGCACAGTAGCCCGGCCCGGTCGCTGAGTGTGCCGGTCGTTTGACCCACAAGGAACGGCCGCCGCGCACACCGGAATACGGGCAAGGCGGCGGTCGAGACCGCCTCTGGGTTACAGCCGCGACCTTGTTGAGCTCGACTGCTGCTACCGCTGGGAACACCTAATAGTTGGCCCGCCCATCAGCTAACCCCCGCGTACGTCGACAGCCCGCACCGTTCGGTGCGGGCTGTCGACGTTCCTGCCCTCGTCAAGGCACCTGGGGTCAGTCTCAGTTCTAGTCTCGATTGCTGGTCAATCCGGTGCGGTACGTGTTCGTCCGTGAACGTCCGGCACGGCGCCTGACCTGCAATGCGAAACCCTCGGCGGACTGCCCTGGACCACTGTGGACCAAGATCGGACAGCTCGTAATGCGTAGGTCTCGGGTTCGAATCCCGAAGGCGGCTCTGTAGAAGCCCCAGAACTCACTCGCCGTGATCTGGGGCTTTTGCTTTTAACGGACGCGGCGCCGATGCCGGGCGCGAGCCGCCTTGCTGTCTACGGTCTCAGTTCTGGTCTCAGTAGTGGGTTCCGGCTCGGGCATGAAGACGTCACCGATGCGGCGCATCGCGTCCTTCGAGAGGCTCGACCGACCCTTCACGTAGCGGCGTGTCTGGCTGATCTGCGTGTGCCGGAGGATCTCCATAATCGTCGGCATGTCCACCCCGACTTCGTTCAGGATCGTGCCTGCGGTGTGGCGGCTCCCGTCGTAGAGGCGTCGGTCGCTGATACCCGCCTCTTCGAGTAGCTCCTTGAACTCCTCCCAGTCCGCCCGTGGGTCAAGCGGCCGGCCGTCCGGACGCGTGAACACCGCGTCGTGCTCCTGCCACAGCTCGACCGCGGCGACCCGTGCTTCGTCCTGCTGTGCCTTGTGCTCAAGCAGGTAGGGAAGGAACGGCGGCGGGATGGGTACTTCGTTCCGGCTCTTCTTGGTTTTGGGGCGAGTGAAGGCGAGCCCACCGCCCTTGCGTTCCGGGCACGCGCTCGCGTGTCGCGTGCAGTCCTTCGCGCAGGGCTGTGGGCACCCCCGCGTGTAGTTCCGGTGCGTCACGCACTCGGGCGGGCAAGGCTCGAACCGGTGCAGACGCCGGCCGCACGTGTGCGGATCCGCGCATCCATGCCGCCATGTGAGGCGTTGGAGCTGCCACTGAGGGTGGAAGAGTTCTGCTTCGAGGTCGACGTACTTCCAGCGCAGACCGAGGGTTTCGCCCTGCCGGAATCCCATGCCGACACCGACCACCCATCGCATGAACGTGGGGCGCTTCGCTGCGGCCAGGAGGAAGGCGTGATGGTGCAGATCCGGCGGATCCGCTCCACCCACTCCGCGGCGATCTGGCGCCGCTCCGCGCTCATCTCCTGCGCGACCTGGCGCTGCTCCGCGGCCAGGGCCTCTTCCTCGCGGGCCTCTTCATACAGGGCGACGGAGCGGGCGCCGGCGCCCATCCCGACGCCGATCGTGGCGAGCGAGCCGAGCGCGGCCCAGGACAGGGGGCCGGTGGTGGCGATAGCCAGGGCTCCGGTGGTCGCGGACAGAGCGCCGGTCACGGGTCCGTGACCGGCGCTCCAGTCCAGCACCGGGCCACTGTCCGCCTGCTTCCTCTTCTGTGCGGCAGTGGTGGCACTCATGTCAGACGTTCCAGCCCTTCTCGGCCTCCGGGCCGTTGCGGGGGTCCTCGTGACGGGCGATGTCGTGCTCGTGGGCCTGACGGAACAGCGGCCCCATGTCCTCCGCGACCGCGACGGCGCTGTTCAGCGCGCCGAAGATGTCGTTGAAGCCGTCCGCGACTTCCTTCTCCAACGGGAACTCGGAGTCGGCGCGCTCGGCTCGCGCTGCTTGACCGGCCGATGACGCCGCTGGGTGAGCGTCGGCGCCGAACCCCGTGTGCGGATTCCGCTGGTCAGGCATGGGATCGCAGGTGCCGCGGAAGTCTCGGCTCGTTGCTGGCCGAGATGTTGTGGGGGTGGCGGATGCCGTCGATGCGCGCGGTTTTGGAAGCCCGGCGGAAGGCCGCGGTGGTGCGGGTGGAGGAGCTCGAAGCCGAACTGGAGCGGGTGCGGACGGACTTGGCGGAGGCGGAAGAGGTGCTCAGGCGTCGGGTGATCGGTCTCGAGCAGTATCTGGAGGCGCTGGCCGAGGAGGAGACGCCCGCGGTGGTGGCCGTCGGGGTGTCGCGGAAGAGGCCGGTCGGACCGCGACGCGCGGTGCCTCATCGGGAGAACGCGGCCGGGGTCGAGGACCTGTCGGTGGACTACCAGGCGATGATGGCCGCCGCGGCAGAGGCGAAAGCCGACGGGCTGGATGCCCGGCGGACGGCCGTGGTGCTCGGCTGGGACAGCGCCTCCGCTTCCCGCGTCGAGGGTGCGAGAGCACGTCTGAAGAGGCTGGTGGAACGGGGCTGGCTGGTGGAGGTGAAGCCGGGAAGGTTCACGCTGCCGGCATCGGAGCAGGCCCAGGATGCTGGTGCTGTCGGGCGGCCAGGCGGCGGTTCATGAGTGCGATCATCGACCACCGGATGACGGCTTCGCTGGTGTCGGTGCGTCGCTCGTAGTCCCGGACCAGGCGCCGGCTGCGCAGGAGCCAGGCGAAGGATCTTTCGACGACCCAGCGGCGGGGCAGTGCCTGGAAGCCGCGGACGTCTTCGCGGCGGCGGACGACGTCGAGGACGAGTCCGAGGTGCTGGGCAGCCCAGTCCTGGAGGTGGCCACGGTAACCGCCGTCGGCCCAGATCCGGGAACGCCGTCGCAAGTGACTCCTTGCCGCGGGCAGCAGGATGCGGGCAGCATCCCGGTCGGTCGTGGACGCCGGCGTGACCAGCACGTCCAGCAGGAGTCCGAGGGTGTCGGTGAGCAGGTGCCGCTTGCGCCCGTTGATCTTCTTCCCGGCGTCGAATCCTCGTGAGTCGTAAGCGACGGTGGCGTCCGCCTTCACTGACTGGGAATCGATGACAGCAGCACTCGGCTCCGGTTCACGGTCCTCCGCCCGGCGGACCGCCCGGTGCAGACGTTCATGCAGTTCGCTCACCAACCCCGTATCCCGCCAGCGGGCGAAGAAGGCATACACCCGAGTCCAGGGCGGGAAGTCGGACGGCATCGCCCGCCACTTGATGCCGTTGTCGACGAGGTAGCGCACTGCGTCGATCATCTGCCGGTGGCAGTAGCCCTCCGGACGGCCGCCCCGGCCCGCCAGCCAGCCCGGAACCGGCAGCAGATCCCGCATCAGGAACCACTCGGCATCGCTCATGTCCGAGCCGTATCGGGGTCGGCGATCCGGCCGGTCGGCCGCGTTCCCGAACCTGTGGGCGAGGCAGTCACACCCAGGAGTGGACGGACTGGACCCGGCAACCGCGACCACGCGGCACTTCGACAACAGACACCTCACGCGGCTAAGTGTCAAGCCGCGGCGGCAAGTTGGACTGGGAACGCGGTCTGTTCGTCGAACAGTTCGTGTTTCTGGAGGCAGTGG
>NZ_JBEZLR010000207.1:0-4761 GCF_040652275.1 Streptomyces sp. NPDC048275 | reverse complement strand
GCGCATCGGACCGGACCAATCGAGACGGGGATCAGTTCGGCCCGAGATCTGGCACGGGGCCAGCAAGATCACGATCTACAGCTGGAGTACTAGGCACCCACCGACGCGCCGTCGCCCCCGGAAGTCAGGGGCTCGCCGGCCTGCCTGGCGGTCAGCACGAAGCCCAATGGACGGCACAACACCCCGGTGAGGTCATGCTCCTATGCGGTCCACGCGTTCAGGCCGCCAAGCGCCAAGGGGAAGCCGGCGGATCGGAGAACGGCATTCGGCAGGTGGGACTCCTTGGGGCGGATCGGCTAGTACTGAGCCGGTGCACGAGTTCCGGAGTCCAACGAGCCGCGACATCGGGCTCTGCGTTGGGTCGGCTCACGCACGCCACGTTGCGCTGCAGGGGGCACCATTTCGCGCCCTCCAGTGGCCGCCCGCCGGGGGACGGGCGGACCCGCCCGGCTGGTGTTTGCACAGGTCAGAAAGGCACCCCTCCGAAATCTCAGGAGGTCTTGGGACTTCGAGCGGGGAGAGGACAGCAGCCGCCGGGAGCGGCCGTGCGTGAGGTGGTGATGCTGATTCGTTTGCCCTAAGAACTCGTAACACGATCTTGCTGGCGTGCAGCGGCTAGTCGGGGGCGTTGTTGAATAGGGTGCCGCTGCCGGTGCCAAGATTCACAGGCTTCGCCGGAGTCATGCCGGGATGAAGCTCGGCCACCAAGGTGGGTCGTTACCCGGGCACAACGGGGCGGGGTAGGAGTCCGGCATGCCGAGCCATGTGACAAGGAACCAGGTGAACCACAGGGTGAAGATGAGCCCTGCAGTAAGGGCTGTCCTGCGATGACGTCTTCCGAGGGTGCTGTGCAAGATCACCCACGACACCGCAGCGGCGATCCATACGAGAGCAGGGCTTCGGCGTAGTCGGCGGGCGTCCGTTTCGTGACCACTTGCGGTGAAGGGAGCGCGAGCGGACGGTTCCTGTCTCATGTCCATGGCGCCTCGGTGGCCTGCGTCTCCGCGCACCGTCGGGCGGAGCCAGCCGACGGTGCCGGGGGATGATCCCCTGCGTGGCTGAAGAGACAGGTGCAGATGCGGACGACGCTCGTGCATGGGATGAGCGGCTGGGCTGGGCGTTCGGGCTGATAGCAGATGATCCGGCTGCGAGGAGTGCGGCACGCGCTGGCCGTCGTCCTCGACCTGACCGCGTGCGCGGTGGCGGACCGACAGCGCACCCCGCGCTATGGCGACCTGGCGCAACCTCGCGGTCGGCGCCCTGCGACTGAACGGCGCGAAGAACATCGCCTCCGGCCGTCGCCGCAATGCGCGTGACGCCCGCCGACCCCTCACGCTCCTCGGCCTCGCCTGAGCACGAAGTGGACGTCACTCGACGACGCCGAAGCCCTGAGGGCTGTCGCAGAATAACTTCAGGCTTTGATCTTGGTCAGGCGGGCTGTCTCGCGAGGTCATCGAGTGGAACGGCGCTTCGGCGTTCGTGAGTTATTTTCCGACGGCTCCCTGGGCCGCTCAGAGGTCGACCGGGTCCGGCGCATGCGTTCTCGGCGTTCTCTCAGGCCGAGACCGAGAGGTAACGCCGCCTCAGATGGTCGGGGTGTCGTCAACAATCGGCCTGTGAATCTCAACGACCGGCTTCCACCCCGCGGAGAACTCGATGAAGTCCGCACGGGTGGGGTAGGTGTCGATCGCGCGACGGTCACGCTTGAGGCTGTCGCTCCCCTTGCGCCCCCGGGGAATCTGCTCCTCGAAGATGTCGACCTTCACGTCGGGAACCTCCTTGAGGCCCTGGCGCCAGATCTGCACGATGTCGGCGCCGAACGCCTGCCGGGCCGCAGCGTAAAGGGCCGTGAGGGCCCCCTTGTCCCCACCAGGGACGAAAAGTGCCAGGTCCAGCACGACACCGGCGGACTGGAGGACCTCGATGGTCACTGAGCCGTTCTCGTCGGCCAAGTAGATTCCGGCTTCATTCTCGTCGTCGGGAAGGCAGGAGACCTCTTCCTGGAATACGGTTCTCGCCGTGATCGAGCCGCCCTCGAAATCCTCACCGGACTTGGTCAGAAATGCAGGGACATAGCAGTCGGGAAGCTTGAGTTCTGCCGTGTCGGCGGAAACGAAGAGCCTGTCCTTCACGCCGAGCTTCGTCACCTCTTCCAGCGAGAGGCGGCGAGCGGCGATCTTCTCCGTGTTCACGATTTCCCTTTCAGGTTGCACTGTCCCTCCGAACAAGGACGCTACCACGAAAACCTGAGGTCAACTGCCCAGTAATCTTTGGGTAAATGGCCTCCGATGACCTGCACGGGAGGATACCGAAGCGAGTGCCACTCGGTCGGGAACACGCATCCGCCAGGTAGTGTCCCTCGTCATGGTTTTGGGGATCAACTGGCGGTTGCATTTCGGTGCGTTGGGTAGCGCGGAGGAACTAAAAGAGAGTTTACGGTAGATATCACCCATATCACCTTCGGGGAGGTGGCGGCGAGGTAAGGCGTTCCATTCGTCGTGCATCTCGAAGAGCGCATCGGAAACAGAGCGGATGGTCCGACAACGCAACAACGGAGACCCCCACCGGCAACATCTGGATGGAGCGCGAACCGGAAGTCGCGTACTACCGCGCCCTCTTCGGTCAGGACTTCGGCGTAGTCGGCTGACGCCCGTTGCTGACGTCTCGTCATGTTGGGCGGGGTTCGGTACACAGTAGGCACGGACGTCCGCGATCATGGAGTTCTCTACGCTCTGTGACCTTGGACTGCCCGTGCCTGCCGACGCATCATCTCTGATCTCCCCTGCCTTTGAACAGATCAGACCGCATCCGGAAGTGTCCGGGAGCGATCTTCCGGATCTGCTGGAACGCCTCGCGCAGGTCCCGGACCCGCGGGATCCGCGGGGAGTACGGCACCCTCTCGTGACGCTCCTGGCACTGACGGCCTGCGCGGTCCTCGCCGGAGCGCGATCCCTGCTCGCGGTGAGTGAATGGGTGGCCGACGCACCGCCGGCCCTGCTCGGACGGCTCGGCACGGCCGTCGACCCGCTGGTCCCGAAATGGTCCTGGCCCGCGGAATCCACGATCCGGCGACTGCTCGCCAGAATCGACGCGGACGCTCTGGACCGGGCGGTCGGAGCCTGGCTCGCGGACCGGCAGACCAGGGGACAAGGGCTGCGAGGGCTCGCGGTCGACGGGAAGTCGCTGCGGGGTGCGGCCCGCGCGAAGGGACGGAAGATCCACCTCCTGGCCGCCTGCGACCACGTGAACGCACTGGTCCTGGCCCAGATGGACGTCGGTGAGAAGAGCAACGAGATCACCCGCTTCCGGCCTCTGCTCGACACCCTCGAGGATCTGGCCGGCACAGTCGTCACCAGCGACGCGATGCACACCCAGCATGACCACGCCGTCTACCTGCTCGACCGGCAGGCCCACTACATCGTGATCGCCAAGCGCAACACGAAGAAGCTCCGTCGGCAGCTCAAGTCCCTTCCCTGGACGCAGATCCCACTGCAGGACAGGACCCGTGCGACCGGTCACGGCCGCCAGGAGATCCGCCGGCTGAAGGTGTGCACGGTCAACAACCTGCTCTTCCCCGGCGCCCGCCAGGCCGTCCAGATCGTCCGCCGTCGCGTCCACCGCAAGACCGGGAAGATCAGCCTCAAGACCGTCTACGCTGTCACCAGCCTCACCGCCGAGCAAGCCGGCCCGGCTCAGCTCGCCCGACTGATCCGAGGGCCCTGGACCGTCGAGGCCCTGCACCACGTCAGGGACGTCACCTTCGCCGAGGACGCCTCCCAGCTGCGGACCGGAAACACCCCCAGAGCGATGGCCACCTGCAGAAACCTCGCGATCGGAGCTCTCCGCCTGACCGGCGCCCGCAACATCGCCTCCGGCCTCCGACGGGCAGCCCGAGACCAAACCCGGCCCCTTGCCCTTCTCGGCCTCACATGATCAAAACGGACACATCAAACTACGCCGAAGCCCTGCATATGAGAGGCGCAAGAAACAGCAAAGTCATGCCATTGGTTACGCCGTTGCCGATGTCACAAGCAGCCCATGCATTCCCAATCGCAGCAGTGGACACCACTGCGGTCAGTCCACCGAAGAGGACCCCAAAGCCAGTTCCTCTCAACCAGCGGCTCGGAGGACTCGACGGCTCTGCTCCCACGATCATCTCCCCTCCTCGCCGTAGATGCGGAGAGTACCAACGTTCTGAAGCAGCCTGCTGGTGTCCTGGCCTGCCCTGACACCGGTCAGTCGTTCTTGGGCTTCCGAAGCCGTCGCCAGCAGATGAGGCTGCAGGCGAGGGAGACGAAGGCGTCGTGAAGTTCGGTGCGGCGTTCCCATCGCACGGCAAGGCGTTTGAAGTGGTGGAGCAGGGCGAAAGTCTGCTCGACGACGTAGCGGAGCTTGCCCATGCCCTTGATGTTCGGCGATCCCTTGCGGGAGATGACAGGCAAGATCCGTCGGCGACGCAACTCGTCGCGGTGGGCGTTGGAGTCGTAGCCCTTGTCACCGAGCAGAGCTTCGGGCCTGCGGCGGGGCCGTGGTCGTGGTAGGTGCCTCCCTTGCCGTCGCTGCACCCGTACTCGCAGGCCGTAATGGGCCGCAGGCCGGTGGGGTCGGACTTGGTGACGGGGGTGTTGTTGGCGTAGGCGTAGCCGTTGAGGGACTCGTGGTCCTCAGTGGGCGGTTCGTAAGGCGATGTCCTTTTCTGGCTGAGGTGGGAGCAAGGCCGCTGGTGGAGGTTGTGTCGGCTATTGCTTCCTGGCGAAGTTG
>NZ_JBEZLR010000206.1:0-4831 GCF_040652275.1 Streptomyces sp. NPDC048275 | reverse complement strand
ACGCCCTCGCGGCCCTCCAGGCTCGAGTCCTTGCCCAAACAGGCGAGCCCCACAACAAGATCAAGACGACGTGTTAATGATCTGCAAGCCCTTAGATCCGGTGGGGGAGCGCAATGATTGCTCACGCCAGCCCCGTCCGGTCCGCGCACGACAGCGCACCCACCACCGCCGAACCCTGGAAGCGATCGCGTGGATACCGCGGCCACAAGAAGCCACGCCGTCACTCCGGAGCAGCCAACGGTCTCGGCCGGAACGTCCCGCCAGGCGACGCCGGTCCGCAGTACGCACATCACGCCCGCGAGCGCCGCCCGGTCCGGCACGCGCAGGCGTCCGGGGTATCGACGACGACGCTCGGGAACGGGCGGCAGCAGAGGAGCCACGCGCTCCCACAGGTCGTCAGAAACAAGATCAGCACGCACCCGCACAGCCTGCCGACCAAGATCACCAGGCGCGAGATTGTGGACTCGACTCATTTGAAACGATCAGTATGGAGATGCAGACCGTCATCCAGACATTCACTCGTTGGGCGCGGCCGTAAGGGCCACGTCCAGGAGCGTCTTGGCGGCTCGCCGAGCATCGGTGAACGCCTCCGTGTCGTCACAGGAGGCTGCCAGTGCGTTGGCGCCCTCGAAGATCACGGCGAGTTGCCTGCCGAGGCTCTCCGGGTGAGCTGCTCCGGCCTGGGCGGCTGTGGCCACCAGGCGATCGCGGAAGGCTTCCTTGTGGCGCTGCGCGAGACGGGCGACTTCCGGCAGCTCTCCGGCGCCCTCGACGACGGCGTTATGGAAGGGGCAGCCGCGGAAGGGTGTCGGCGAGTCGCTCTCCGGCGGGTCGAAGATCGCCAACAATCGCTGAACCGGAGTCAGGTCGCTGCGTTCCAGCACTGCTTCAGCGGCGAGCGGGTTCTCCGACTCGAACCGGCGAAGGTACTCCTCCACCAGCGCGTTCTTGGTCGGGAAGTGCACATAGAAGGTCCGGGTCGAGACGTGCGCAGCCTCCATGAGTGCCGCCACACCGGTGGCGTGGATTCCATGTGTGTAGAAGAGCTTCTCCGCCGCCTGCAGGATGCGCTCACGCGCTCCGCGCCCGCCGCGGGCCGCCCTGGTGATCGATGCTGATGCCGCCATACCCGCAAGTATAACGATCGCTTTACATCCGTCGTGAAGCAATGTAGCTTCGACTTCAGGTAAAGCGATCGCTTTACCTGGATGGCTGAGGAGCAGTGAACACAGCGCGTTCCGATCGCGGGAACGTCGAGAACCGAGAGGGCCACGATCATGAGCTCGACCGAACTCGCCTACGACGTGTTCATCGACGACCTGCCGCAGCAGGACAAAGGGCGCGCTTCCGAACGGAGAGGCGAGGCTGTTCCCGCCGTTGGCCAGCACCCTGATCTACGGCGCCGAGGACGCCGTGCTCGTCGACCCCGGCTTCACGACCGACCAGGCGCGCGCTGGGCGACTGGGTCGCTGGCAAGAACCGGAGCCTGACGGACATCTTCATCACCCACGGCCACGGCGGCCACTGGTTCAACACCAACGTGCTGGCGGAGCGGTTCGGCGCACGTGTCGTGGCGACGGAGGGAACGATCGGCCAGATGCACGCCAACGTCGCAGCGCGGCCGTTCGTCTGGGACGAGGTCTGCCCCGGCATTCCGGCGTCCCCGGTGACCGCGGTGACAGTGCCGGACAACCGGTTCACCCTCGAAGGCAAAGACCTCGTCATCGTAGAGGCCGGATACACCGACGCCTCCAGCGTCCTGCACGTCCCCGACCTCGGAGTGGTCGTCGCCGGCGACGTTATCTACAACGGCGCCCACCTCTACCTCAGCGAGACCTCGCTCGCGGGCCTCGATGCCTGGCGGCAAGCGATCGACCGGGTCGCGTCGCTGGGCGCCCGTTCCATCGTGGCAGGCCACCAGAACTCCGACCTCGACGACGCAGCCGCACGCACCATCGCCGAGACGCGCGAATACCTCGACGTCGCCGAAGAGTTGTTCGACACCCAGAAGACCGCAGTCGACTACTTCAACGCGATGGTCGAGCGCTACCCCGACCGGCTGGGACGCACGGTCCTGTGGGCGACAGCCCAGGCCGTGTACGGCATGCGCGAGAACCCCGCAGAAGACCCGGTCCAGTTCATCGTCGGCGGATGGCTCTAGTCTCCGCCGCAGGTGCACTCACCATGCTGATGCCCGAGGGGGGCGGTGCCCTCATCCCCCTGCAAGAGCTGCCACTGCGTCACGGCTTGCCCCCGCTGTCAATCGCCGAGTCGGGATGAAACGCCTTTCCTGGGATTAATCGCTCCCTTGAGAAGTTGGGCCTCAGGATCATTCGGCTGCACGACCTTCGTCATGGCGCGTCGAGCCTCCTGGCCGACACCGGTGCCAAGCCGCATGAAGCGCAGGCCGTCATGGGGCATAGTCACGTTGACACCACCATGTCGGTCTACACGCGCGCTGCGCTGCAGGCTCAACGTGATGCATTGGACAGGGTTGGTGCCTTGCTTGAGGTCGACGAAACTGATGTCAATAACTGATGTCAGCGGTGTGTACCTCTGTCGGGCACATGCCTCCTGGCCTGGGCATTGAGTGCCGAGTAGCGTGAGGCAGTATGAAGATCCTCATCAGTGCTGACATGGAGGGCGCCACGGGTGTGACCTGGCCGGCCGACGTGCTGCCGGGTACGCCGCAGTGGGAGCGTTGCCGTTCGATGTTCACCTCGGACGTCAACGCCGCCGTGCTCGGCTTCTTCGACGGTGGTGCCGACGACGTACTGATCAACGACGCGCACTGGTCCATGCGGAATCTGCTGCTCGAACAGTTGGACGACAGGGCGGAGATGCTGACCGGGCGGCACAAGTCGCTGTCCCTGGTGGAAGGCGTGCAGCACGGCGACGTGGACGGGATCGCGTTCGTCGGCTACCACGCGGGCGCCGGCATGGAGGGCGTCCTCGCGCACACCTACCTCGCCAACTCCATCACCGGCGTATGGGTGAACGACGTACGGGCGAGCGAGGGCCTGCTGAACGCGCATGTGGTCGCCGAGTACGGGGTACCGGTGATCCTGGTCACCGGCGACGACCTGGCCTGTGAGGACGCGCTCGGGTATGCGCCGGAGGCGCTGAAGGTCGCCGTGAAGGACCATGTGTCGCGGTACGCGGCGGTGTGCCGTACGCCCGCCAGGACCGCCGCCGACATCCGCGCCGCGGCCAAGGAGGCGACGCCCCTGGCGGTGCGCCACGCACCGGTCGAGGGCGGGCCGTTCACCGTGGCACTGGAGTTCGACGCCGAGCACCTGTCGATGGCGGCCACCGTCGTGCCGGGCGTGCGACGTGTCGGGGAGCGGAAAGTGGCGTACACCAGCGACACCATGTACGAGGGGATCCGTACCTTCAAGGCGGTCACCACGATCGTCTCGGCCGCGGTGGAGGAGCAGTATGGCTGACCAGCAGGCACTGGACGAGGTCGTCAGGTTCACGTCCGAGCTCATCCGCATCGACACCACCAACCGGGGCGGCGGGGACTGCCAGGAGCGCCCGGCCGCCGAGTACGCCGCCGCGCGGCTCGCCGAGGCGGGGCTCGACCCGATGCTGCTGGAGCGCACCCGGGACCGTACGAACGTCGTCGCCCGCATCGAGGGCACCGACCCGTCCGCCGACGCGCTGCTCGTCCACGGTCACCTCGACGTGGTGCCCGCGCAGGCCGAGGACTGGAGCGTGCACCCGTTCTCCGGGGAGATCCGCGACGGGGTCGTCTGGGGACGCGGCGCGGTCGACATGAAGAACATGGACGCGATGATCCTCGCGGTCGTCCGCGCCTGGGCGCGCGCGGGCGTACGGCCCCGGCGCGACCTCGTGATCGCCTTCACCGCGGACGAGGAGGCGAGCGCGGAGGACGGCTCCGGCTTCCTCGCCGACCATCATCCGGAGCTCTTCGAGGGCTGCACCGAGGGCATCAGCGAGTCCGGGGCGTTCACCTTCCACGACGGCGGCGGCCGGGAGCTGTACCCGATCGCGGCGGGAGAGCGCGGCACGGGCTGGCTCAAGCTCACCGCACGCGGGCGGGCGGGGCACGGCTCCAAGGTGAACCACGCCAACGCGGTGGTCCGTCTGGCCGCCGCGATCGCGCGGATCGGGGCGCACGAGTGGCCGCTGAGGCTCACCCCGACCGTGCGCGCGGCCCTCACCGAACTCGCCGCCCTGTACGGCATCGACAGCGACCTCGACGACGTGGACGGCCTCCTGGAGAAGCTCGGTCCCGCCGCCGCCCTCGTCGAGGCGACCGTGCGCAACAGCGCCAACCCGACCATGCTGAACGCCGGTTACAAGGTCAACGTGATCCCGGGGGAGGCCGTGGCGTACGTGGACGGCCGCTATCTTCCGGGCGGCGAGGAGGAGTTCCGCGAGACTCTCGACCAACTCACCGGACCGGACGTGGAGTGGGAGTTCCACCATCGCGAGGTGGCCCTCCAGGCGCCGCTGGACTCGGTGACGTACGCCCGCATGCGGGCAGCCGTCGAGGAGTTCGCGCCCGAGGGGCATGTGGTGCCGTACTGCATGTCGGGCGGCACGGACGCCAAACAGTTCTCCCGCCTCGGCATCACCGGCTATGGCTTCGCGCCGCTGAAACTGCCCGAGGGCTTCGACTACCAGGCCCTCTTCCACGGCGTCGACGAACGCGTCCCCGTCGAGGCGCTGCACTTCGGTGTCCGCGTCCTCGACCGCTTTCTGCGCACGGCCTAGTACTCCAGCTGTAGATCGTGATCTTGCTGGCCCCGTGCCAGATCTCGGGCCGAACTGATCCCCGTCTCGATTGGTCCGGTCCGATGCG
>NZ_JBEZLR010000205.1:0-4891 GCF_040652275.1 Streptomyces sp. NPDC048275 | reverse complement strand
ATCGCCACACGGTGGAAGGAACAAGGCCGCAAGACCAAACTCCTGAAGGTCAGCCACGCCTTCCACTCCCCCCACATGGACAGCATCCTCGACGACTTCCACACCGTCGCCACGACGCTGACCTACCGGGAACCGCGGATCCCGGTCATCTCCAACATCACCGGAACCCCCGCCACCCCCGACCAGTTACAAAACCCCGCATACTGGACCCGCCACATCCGCGAAGCCGTCCGCTTCCACCACAGCATCACCACCCTCCACGAGGCAGGCGTGACGACCTTCGTGGAACTCGGCCCCGACGCCACCCTGACCGCGATGGCGGCCACCACCCTGGCGGACACCACCGCCACCCTCGCCCCCGCCCTGCGCCCCCACCACCCCGAGCCGCACTCCCTCCTCACCGCCATCGCCACCGCACACGTCAACGGACACCCCGTCACCTGGCCCACCCACGGCCACACGCTCCCCCTCCCCACCTACGCCTTCCAACGAGAGCGCTACTGGCTGGACTCGGTGAGCGGTGCCGGGGACGCTGCCGGGCTGGGCATGGACGGGGCGGGGCACTCCCTGTTGGGAGCGACCGTCGAACTGGCGGGCGGCCAGGGCGTCGTCTTCACCGGCCGGATCTCCCGGCGCACTCACCCGTGGCTGGCCGATCACGCCGTACTCGGCACCGTCCTGGTGCCGGGTTCCGCGCTGGTCGACCTCGTGCTGCACGCGGCCGAGCAGGTCGGGTGTGCCCGGTTGGAGGAGTTCACCCTTGAGGCTCCGGTCGTCGTCGCGGACGAAGGGTCGGTCCAGCTTCAGGTGAACATCGGTGCGGCGGACGAGTCCGGGCGGCGGCCGGTCAGCGTGTACTCGCGGGCCGGCGGGCAGGACGCCGCCGCGTGGGTCCGTCACGGTGCGGGCACGGTGGCCGAGGTCTCGGCCGATCCGGTCGAGTTGGCCGTCTGGCCGCCGGCCGGCGCCGAAGCGATCGAGGTGTCGGACTTCTACGAAACGCTGGCTGACCTCGGGCTCGGCTACGGGCCCGTCTTCCAGGGGCTGCAGGCAGCGTGGCGTACGGCTGACGCCGTGTACGCGGAGGTCGAGCTGGAGGGCGACACGGATGTCGCGGGCTTCGGTATCCACCCCGCCCTGCTGGACTCGTCCCTGCACGCGCTGGGCTTCGCCCTGGACGAGGAGTCCCGGCAGCCCCTCCTGCCGTTCGTCTGGGCGGGCGTCTCGCTGTTCGCCGGCGAGGCGTCGGCGGCCCGCGTACGGATCACCCCGGCGGGGCCGGGGGCGTTCGAAATCGCCCTCGCCGACCGGTCCGGGGCTCCGATCGCGGCGGTGGAGCGGCTGACGGTGCGGCCGGTGGCGCCCGAGCAGCTCGCTGGGGCGGCCGGGCGGCGGCTTCCGCTGTACGCGCTGGACTGGACGGCCGTGCCGTTGCCGGACGCCGGACCGGCTCCGGTGTTCCTCAGCGACCCGGCCGAGCTGGCCGTGCTGCCCGCCGGCGACCTGGTCGCGGACTGCCCGCGCACCGGTGATGTGTACGCGGCCACGCACCGGGCGCTCGCCCTCGTCCAGGCCTGGCTGGCCGACTCCTCGCGTGGCGAGGACAAGCTGACCCTGTTGACGCACGGGGCGGCGGGCGAGGACGTCGACGACCTCGGCAACGCAGCGGTGTGGGGTCTGGTACGGACCGCGCAGGTGGAGAACCCCGGCCGGTTCGCGCTGCTCGACGTGGACGACGCCCCGGCCTCCCTGGCCGCCGTACCGGCCGCGCTGGTGGCCGACGAGCCGCAACTGGTCCTGCGCGCGGGGGCCGCGACCGCGGCGCGGCTGGCTCAGCGGGACCCGGTTGAGGCGGGCGGGACGGCCTTCACGGCGGACGACTCGGTGCTGATCACCGGCGCGACCGGAACGCTCGGCGCCCTGGTCGCCCGCCATCTGGTCGAACGGTACGGGGTACGGCGGCTGCTGCTGGTCAGCAGGCGCGGCCCCAACGCCCCGGGCGCGGCGCAGCTGCGCGACACCCTGGTCGAGCTGGGCGCGGAGCCGGTCTTCGCCGCCTGCGACCTGGGCGACCGGGACGCGGTCGGGCGGCTTCTCGCCGACCATCCGGTGACCGGCATCGTGCACGCGGCCGGTGTCCTGGACGACGGTGTGCTGTCCTCGCTGACCTCCGAGCGGCTGGACACGGTGCTGCGTCCGAAGGCGGAAGCGGCCTGGAACCTGCACGAACTCGCCGGTGACGTGGGCAAGTTCGTCCTGTTCTCGTCGATCGCGGGCACGCTCGGCAGCCCCGGGCAGGGCAACTACGCGGCGGCGAACGCCTACCTGGACGGGCTCGCCGTGCACCGGCGGGCGCAGGGCCTGGCTGCGGCCTCCTACGCGTGGGGCCTGTGGGACACCGAGGGCGGTATGTCCGAGCATGCCGACCAGGACCGTATCGGCAGGGGCGGCATCCTGCCGATCGGGGTGGCCGAGGGACTGGCGCTGTTCGACGCCGGTCTCGCTCTGCCGACCAGTGCCCCGGTCCGGCTGGACCTCGCCGCCCTGCGCGGGCTGCCGGTCCTGCCGTCCGCGCTGCGCGGGCTGGTGCGTGCACCGGCCCGGCGGGCCGCGGCGGGCGGCACGTCGCTGCCGCAGAAGCTGGCGGGCCTGAGCGAGCCGGAGCGCCGCAAGACGCTGCTGGACCTGGTGTGCGGGCACGTGGCCGACGTACTGGGCCACGCCGGGTCGGACACGGTCGCGGTCGAACGGGGCTTCCTGGAGCTCGGCTTCGACTCGCTGACCGCGGTCGAGCTGCGCAACCGGCTGATCGCCGCGACCGATCTGCGGCTGCCTGCCACGGTGATCTTCGACTATCCGACCCCGGCGGCACTGGCCGGCCGGCTGAACGAACTGCTGTCGCCTAAAGACGACCCGGACGCCGTGGTGCGCCGCGCGCTGGCCGCGATCCCGGTGGATCGGCTGCGTTCGGCGGGGCTGCTGGAGGCGATTCTCCAGCTTGTCGACTCGGAGCCGAGCGAGCCTGCAGCGCCGCAGAAGAGTGAGGCAATGTCCGCGATCGAGGATTTGGACGCGGAGGCCTTGGTGGCGCTGGCACTGAACAACGGCAACGCGGGACTGGAGCAGGGATGACTACCTCCACGGAACAGCTCGTGAGCGCGCTGCGGGCATCGCTGAAGGAGAACGAGCGGCTGCGCCAGGAGAACGAGCGGGCCGGCGGCCGGGAACCGATCGCGATCATCGGCATGGCCTGCCGCTATCCCGGCGGTGTCAGCACGCCCGAGGACCTGTGGCAGCTGGTGGCCGACGGCCGGGATGTCGTCTCCGCCTTCCCCACGGACCGGGGCTGGGACGTCGAGGGGCTGTACGACCCCGACCCCTCCCGGGCGGGCAAGACCTACGCGAAGGAGGGCGGTTTCCTGTATGACGCCGCCCACTTCGATCCCGCGTTCTTCGGGATCTCTCCGCGTGAGGCGCTGGCCATCGACCCGCAGCAGCGGCTGCTGCTGGAGACCGCCTGGGAAGCGGTGGAGAGCGCCGGTATCAACCCGGCCTCGCTCAGCGGCAGCCGGACCGGCGTGTTCACCGGGATCATGTACGGCGACTACGGGGCCCGGCTGCTGTATCCGTCGTCTCCCGAAGAGTTCGAGGGCTACCTCGGCACGGGCAGCGCGGGCAGTGTCGCCTCGGGACGGATCTCCTACACCCTCGGCTTCGAGGGCCCGGCCGTCACCGTCGACACCGCCTGCTCCTCCTCGCTGGTCGCGCTGCACCTGGCCGCGCAGGCGCTGCGCAACAACGAGTGCTCGCTGGCGCTGGCCGGCGGGGTGACGGTGGTCGCCACGCCGGGTCTGTTCGTGGAGTTCAGCCGGCAGCGCGGGCTGTCCCCGGACGGCCGCTGCAAGGCGTTCGCGGCCGCGGCCGACGGCACCGGCTGGGGAGAGGGCGCCGGGCAGCTGGTGCTCGAACGGCTCTCCGACGCCCGGCGCAACGGCCACCGGGTGCTGGCGGTCATTCGCGGCAGCGCCGTCAACCAGGACGGCACCAGCAGCCAGCTCACCGCGCCGAACGGCCCCTCCCAGCAGCGGGTGATCCGGCAGGCGCTGGCCGGCGCCCGCCTGGACACCTCCGATGTGGACGTGGTGGAGGCGCACGGCACCGGCACCACGCTGGGCGACCCGATCGAGGCGCAGGCGATCCTCGCCACGTACGGGCAGAACCGTCCGGCCGACAAGCCGCTGTGGCTGGGCTCGCTGAAGTCGAACATCGGCCACACCCAGGCCGCCGCCAGCGTCGGCGGCATCATCAAGATGGTCATGGCGATGCGCCACGGCGTCCTGCCCAAGACCCTGCACGTGGACCGGCCCACCCCGCACGTCGACTGGGAGGCCGGTGCGGTCTCCCTGCTGACGGAGGCTCAGCCGTGGGAGACGGACGGGCGGCCACGCCGCGCCGGCGTCTCCTCGTTCGGCGTGAGCGGCACCAACGGCCATGTGATCCTCGAACAGGCCCCCGACGACGAGGAACAGCCGCCCGCTGCGGCCGAGGCCACGAGCCCGGTGCCGTGGGTGGTGTCGGCCCGTAGTGCCGGCGCGCTGCGCGACCAGGCGCGGCGCCTGCGCAGGCAGTTCGCCGACTCTCCGGACACGTCCGCGGCCGATGTCGCCCACTCGCTGCTCACTTCGCGGGCCCTGTTCGAGGAACGCGCCGTCGTCGTCGCCGACAGCCACGACGACCGGCTCGATGCCCTCGACGCGCTGGCCGAGGGCGCCCCGCACTCCTCCGTGGTCACCGGGAGCACCAACGGGGGCAAACTCGCCTTCCTGTTCACCGGACAAGGCGCCCAACGCGTCGGCATGGGACAGGAGCTGTACGACACCTACCCCGCCTT
>NZ_JBEZLR010000204.1:1655-4940 GCF_040652275.1 Streptomyces sp. NPDC048275 | reverse complement strand
ACACAGTGGACGCGAGCAACTGAGGACAAGCCCTCGGCCTATTAGTACCAGTCACCTCCAGCGGTTACCCGCCTTCCAGATCTGGCCTATCAACCCAGTCGTCTACTGGGAGCCTTACCCTCTCAAGGAGGTGGGAATACTCATCTCGAAGCAGGCTTCCCGCTTAGATGCTTTCAGCGGTTATCCCTCCCGAACGTAGCCAACCAGCCATGCCCTTGGCAGGACAACTGGCACACCAGAGGTTCGTCCGTCCCGGTCCTCTCGTACTAGGGACAGCCCTTCTCAATATTCCTACGCGCACAGCGGATAGGGACCGAACTGTCTCACGACGTTCTAAACCCAGCTCGCGTACCGCTTTAATGGGCGAACAGCCCAACCCTTGGGACCGACTCCAGCCCCAGGATGCGACGAGCCGACATCGAGGTGCCAAACCATCCCGTCGATATGGACTCTTGGGGAAGATCAGCCTGTTATCCCCGGGGTACCTTTTATCCGTTGAGCGACGGCGCTTCCACAAGCCACCGCCGGATCACTAGTCCCGACTTTCGTCCCTGCTCGACCCGTCGGTCTCACAGTCAAGCTCCCTTGTGCACTTACACTCAACACCTGATTACCAACCAGGCTGAGGGAACCTTTGGGCGCCTCCGTTACTCTTTAGGAGGCAACCGCCCCAGTTAAACTACCCATCAGACACTGTCCCTGATCCGGATCACGGACCCAGGTTAGACATCCAGCACGACCAGAGTGGTATTTCAACGACGACTCCACAACAGCTGGCGCTGCCGCTTCAAAGTCTCCCACCTATCCTACACAAGCCGAACCGAACACCAATATCAAACTGTAGTAAAGGTCCCGGGGTCTTTCCGTCCTGCTGCGCGAAACGAGCATCTTTACTCGTAGTGCAATTTCACCGGGCCTATGGTTGAGACAGTCGAGAAGTCGTTACGCCATTCGTGCAGGTCGGAACTTACCCGACAAGGAATTTCGCTACCTTAGGATGGTTATAGTTACCACCGCCGTTTACTGGCGCTTAAGTTCTCAGCTTCGCCAGAACGAATCCTGACTAACCGGTCCCCTTAACGTTCCAGCACCGGGCAGGCGTCAGTCCGTATACATCGCCTTACGGCTTCGCACGGACCTGTGTTTTTAGTAAACAGTCGCTTCTCGCTGGTCTCTGCGGCCACCCCCAGCTCACCGTGTAAAACGGATCACCAGTGATGGCCCCCCTTCTCCCGAAGTTACGGGGGCATTTTGCCGAGTTCCTTAACCATAGTTCACCCGAACGCCTCGGTATTCTCTACCTGACCACCTGAGTCGGTTTAGGGTACGGGCCGCCATGAAACTCGCTAGAGGCTTTTCTCGACAGCATAGGATCATCCACTTCACCACAATCGGCTCGGCATCAGGTCTCAGCCACATGTACGACGGATTTACCTATCGCACGGCCTACACCCTTACCCCGGGACAACCACCGCCCGGGATGGACTACCTTCCTGCGTCACCCCATCACTCACCTACTACAGGTCTGGACCGTCGGCTCCACCACTTTCCATTCCCCGAAGGGTCCGGAACGGCTTCACGGACTTAGCATCGCCTGGTTCAATGTTTGACGCTTCACAGCGGGTACCGGAATATCAACCGGTTATCCATCGACTACGCCTGTCGGCCTCGCCTTAGGTCCCGACTTACCCTGGGCAGATCAGCTTGACCCAGGAACCCTTAGTCAATCGGCGCACACGTTTCTCACGTGTGTATCGCTACTCATGCCTGCATTCTCACTCGTGAACCGTCCACCACTGCCTTCCGGCGCGGCTTCACCCGGCACACGACGCTCCCCTACCCATCCATACAGGCGTTGGCCCTATTGTATGAATGACACGACTTCGGCGGTACGCTTGAGCCCCGCTACATTGTCGGCGCGGAATCACTAGACCAGTGAGCTATTACGCACTCTTTCAAGGGTGGCTGCTTCTAAGCCAACCTCCTGGTTGTCTCTGCGACTCCACATCCTTTCCCACTTAGCGTACGCTTAGGGGCCTTAGTCGATGCTCTGGGCTGTTTCCCTCTCGACCATGGAGCTTATCCCCCACAGTCTCACTGCCGCGCTCTCACTTACCGGCATTCGGAGTTTGGCTAAGGTCAGTAACCCGGTAGGGCCCATCGCCTATCCAGTGCTCTACCTCCGGCAAGAAACACACGACGCTGCACCTAAATGCATTTCGGGGAGAACCAGCTATCACGGAGTTTGATTGGCCTTTCACCCCTAACCACAGGTCATCCCCCAGGTTTTCAACCCTGGTGGGTTCGGTCCTCCACGACCTCTTACAGCCGCTTCAACCTGCCCATGGCTAGATCACTCCGCTTCGGGTCTTGAGCGCGCTACTAAAACGCCCTATTCGGACTCGCTTTCGCTACGGCTTCCCCACACGGGTTAACCTCGCAACACACCGCAAACTCGCAGGCTCATTCTTCAAAAGGCACGCAGTCACGAGACACCAAGCAAGCTTGATGTCCGACGCTCCCACGGCTTGTAGGCACACGGTTTCAGGTACTATTTCACTCCGCTCCCGCGGTACTTTTCACCATTCCCTCACGGTACTATCCGCTATCGGTCACCAGGGAATATTTAGGCTTAGCGGGTGGTCCCGCCAGATTCACACGGGATTTCTCGGGCCCCGTGCTACTTGGGTGTTTCTCAAACGAGCCGTTGACATTTCGACTACGGGGGTCTTACCCTCTACGCCGGACCTTTCGCATGTCCTTCGCCTACATCAACGGTTTCTGACTCGTCTCACGGCCGGCAGACCGTAAAAGAGAAATCCCACAACCCCACATACGCAACCCCTGCCGGGTCTCACACGCATATGGTTTAGCCTCATCCAGTTTCGCTCGCCACTACTCCCGGAATCACGGTTGTTTTCTCTTCCTGCGGGTACTGAGATGTTTCACTTCCCCGCGTTCCCTCCACACTGCCTATGTGTTCAGCAGCGGGTGACAGCCCATGACGACTGCCGGGTTTCCCCATTCGGAAACCCCCGGATCAAAGCCTGGTTGACGACTCCCCGGGGACTATCGTGGCCTCCCACGTCCTTCATCGGTTCCTGGTGCCAAGGCATCCACCGTGCGCCCTTAAAAACTTGGCCACAGATGCTCGCGTCCACTGTGCAGTTCTCAAACAACGACCAACCACCCGTCACAACCCACCGAAGCGGATCTTTACCGGGGCCGGCACTGAAGGCAGCCAAACTCGGCCGTACCCTCAGACACCCAACAGCGTGCCCGGCA
>NZ_JBEZLR010000203.1:0-4942 GCF_040652275.1 Streptomyces sp. NPDC048275 | reverse complement strand
CTCTCTCTGCCCCCCTCCGGGCCGGCGCGGGCCCCCCGAAACCGGTGGGCGGGGGCCCCGGCGATGTCCGACCGTGACGTCAGGCGGGCGTGATGTTCTCCGCCTGCGGGCCCTTCTGCCCCTGCGTGACGTCGAAGGTCACGACCTGGCCTTCCTGGAGCTCACGGAAGCCGGAGGAGTTGATGTTGGAGTAGTGCGCGAAGACGTCCGGTCCGCCGCCGTCCTGGGCAATGAAACCGAAGCCCTTTTCAGCGTTGAACCACTTGACGGTTCCCCTGGCCACGTTGATGCCTTCCAGTCGATATCGGGCTCCGCACCACGCGGACCCGGAGGTGATCGCCCTGGTCCTGCACAGCAAAGCGCCCGCACCGGAGCGCGGGCAAGTACTGCGAACCACGACATCTGACAGCGACGCTACACGGCGAAACCAGCTCCCACCAGAGAGCAACAGTCATGATCCGGGCCGCGTCGCGCATGCTGCCCAGCAGCGATCCGCGTGCGACGTCTCACGCCGATGCGCTGGAACTCTCAGACGGCTGGAGGTTCATGACCGGGAGGACACGATGCAGACGATCGCGCGGGTCCAGGCCGCGACGGGCAAGGTCGACGAGAAGACCGTGCGGGCCGTCCTGGTCGTCGACTCGATGGGAAGCCGGGAGCGACAGACCTGGTAGCGGGAGCCGTGCCCGCTGCCCCCGACTCAGGCGCGAGGCCGATCAACTGGCTGGCGCAAAGGGGCGCTTCGGGGGAGCAGCATGTGGGGGAGCAACACCGCTTCACTTCCCCTGCCGCCCGCCTGCTCGCCTTGCAGTGCGCACCGCGCGCCGACACCAGCGCTTACGTCCGGCCGCCCGGCGGCCTGTTGCGCGGCATGCGTCGCAGAGAGCCGTGGGAGGAACTGGAGCATGCTGGCTGGCTACGCCGCACGGCCAGCAGGAACCCGCATGTGGAGCCGCGACTCCTCGATGCCGCGGTTCTCACTCAGAGACCGGGGCGCCATGTGCGGGCCCGTGCCGCCCAGTGGGCTCTGTGTCCCATCCCCGTTGACTCTGCCGAGCGGGTGGGCCTCTGCCGTGCAACTGACCGCAGTGTCCTGGCAACCTATACATCGGGCGAGGCTGGCAGTACCGACATGGAGGTGCTCGCACGTCCGTGTGGCCACTCACCCCACCACATCGAGGAACTTGTCGACCGGCTGGTGACTTCGCGCTCACTGACTGCTTGGCACTACTGCAGGGATACCGACGAAGTCGGCTGGCACCTGTCTCCCCAGGCCACAGTGGGCCGCACGGCGGTTCAGCAGTGACAGCACACCGGTCAGACTCTGCCTCACATGCTCCGCTTCTGCCAGCTGCTCACCCTGAATTGGAGAGGGAGGCATCACTCGACACGAGCATCCGGTTCTACTCGTGCGTACTATCTCTAGACTGCCGTCGGCTGCGGCAGTTGTGTCCTGCGGGTGATCCGGTCATCGCAGACGGGGCACCTACCTGTATCCGTTCGCGCACATGGTTGCTGCTTTCACCGCCGTGGCCGCGGACTGCAGAAAGGCTCGTGTCATGTCTGAAATCAAGGCCCCTTCTACGGAACTGACGTCGCAGTACATCGCCCAGGTGACGGGTGACCTTGAGCGCAATGCCAAGGAGCAGGAACGTGTCGGTCAGGAGATCGAGGCCCTGCAGGAGCAGTTGCGTGCCCTGCAGCAGGACCACACCGTGCTGGTGAACATGCAGCAGGCTCTCGGCGCTGCGAGCCCCGCCGCCGAGGCAGCCACGGCAGCTGCGCCGTCCGTACCTCGCCAGGCCTCCGCAGAAATCAAGCAGAGCAAGCCGAAGAAGGCGGCCGCTACGGCTGCGAAGAAGACGGCTGCCAAGAAGCCCGCCGCCAAGGCCTCGTCCGTGAAGGCGTCCGAGACGGCCGCCAAGCCGACCCTCGTCGAGGTGATCCGCGGCCACCTTGAGCAGCAGAGCGAGCCTCGTTCTGCTGCCGAAATCACTGCCGCGCTCACGCAGGCCCACCCCGACCGGAGCGTGAAGACCACGGTCGTGCGCACCACTCTCGAAGGGCTGGTCGCCAAGGGCCATGTTCACCGCACCAAGCAGGGCTCGTCGGTCTTCTACGCCGCTGCGGCCACCTCGGAGCCTGCTCCGGTCGAGCCGCAGCAGGAGGCAGTGGCAGGCTGAGCATCCGCAGGAGTTCCGGGCATCGTCACCAGGCCGCGGTAAGTGATGCCCCGGCCGGAACGTGATCGTGCGGGCCCAGCTGGCGTGCAGCAGTACGGGACCGGGGCGGCGCCAAGCACACCAGGCAGTCTCATGACTTCGGCGGTAGCAGCGCTGCTGTAGCCGAGCAGGCAGTGCAGCGCCAGGGCGTCGTACAGTCACTGAAGTCTTCTCGGCAACGTGACGGTTGCGGTGTGTGATGATGCCGGACGGCGGGATGGTGACTCGACGTCAGACATGAGTGAAGCCCCTGGCAGGAACGAGTCTGCGAAGATCACGTTCCGTACAACCAGAGACTCCACGTGGCGTCCACTATCACCTACACCGCCGTGCTCGATATCCGCAGGGCGACCGCCGAGCACCTCGCGAAGCTGCTGCGCGGGCACCGTGAGCAGCTCGGGACCCGCAAGGGCACTCGCCCTGGGCGTCTTCCGGCAGGCGGTGCTCGTGCTGCGTTGGTTCGTCGACGGCACCCGGCTGGCCCAACTTGCCCGGGACAACGGCACCTCGGTACCGACCGCCTACCGCTATCTGCACGAGGGGCTGACGGTGCTCGCGGACCACGCTCCCGATCTGTCCACCGCGCTGGAGAGGGCGGCGGCCAGGTACACCCATCTCAACCTGGACGGCACGGTCATCCGCACCAACCGCGTGGCCACCGCCGGCCCCAACGGCGCGGATCTGTGGTGGTCGGGCAAGCACAAGCACCACGGTGGGAACGTACAGGCCATCGCCGCCCCGGACGGCTGGCCGATCTGGGTCTCCCCGGTCTGACCGGGCCGCGAGCACGACACCACCTGCGCACGGGCCCATGGACTGGCCGACGCCCTGAACCGGCTCGCCGCCACCCTGGGCGTCCCCACCCTGACCGACCTCGGCTACGAGAACGCCGGACCCGGCTTCCGCCACCCGGTCAAGAAGCCCAAGGGCGGTGAACTTACCGAGCCCGACGAGGCGTTCAACGCCGTGATCCGAGGCGTCCACGCTGTCGCTGAACGTGCTGACGCCCTGCTGAAGGTCACCTTCAAGGCCCTGCGCAGGGTCAGCCTCGACCCATCGGCCATCACCCGCATCGCCCGAGCCGCACTCGTCCTGCTCCAGCTCGAGCACGGCCGCACCGCCTGAACAAAGATCACAAGACGTCACGGGTCAGACGGAACCGCACGTTACCAGCGCGGTCGTCTTCTTTGCGCTTGCCATCGCGGCGCCCACTGCGACCTGGTGTCGCCGACGAATCCGCAATGACGGACGTGCGAAGTCCCGTAGAAGTGATCACCGTTGAGAAAACCTCACTGAGTGGCGGCGAAATGGGGCGCGGATACAGGCGCTCAGCAGCGTCCACACTCAGGCGGCGGGGTTGGGGTGGCTGACGGTGTGGGGCCATCTGACGGCGAGTTGACAGTAGGCGCCACAGGAGGACCCCGCTCTCCCCCGCCGACAAGACCCCTCTCAAGCATGCAGTCCTGGCCTCACCAGCCGCACCAGACTGAGGACTTGCCCTGGGAATCAGCACCGCTGGCTTCGCCGCCCGTGCCTACACCTGCGAGGCCAGCAGTCTGGAAAACATCCGCCGCTTTGTCCGCGGCACCATCAGCGACTGGGGATTGGCCCTGTTCGTCGACCGTGGCCGGTGAACTCACCGCCAACGCCGTACGGCATGCCCTTCCTGCGTGCGGCGAAGCCGATACCAAGGCGTGGCTGGGCATGGCCCGCACAGGCGGCGCTGTCGTGTGCGCCGTGGTTGATCCCAGCCCGGCTCCCCATCACGCCAATATCCGGACCACCTGGCGGAGACTGGACGGGGACTGCTCATCGTGGACGCTCTGACCAGCCAATGAAGATCCACCATCTTGAAGTTGCTGGTCATGGGGCTGGTGTGGGTCGGTGATGGTGTCCTCGTGCTGGTCGTGGGCAGTTGTCCGAGCTCAAGATCGTCTGTCAGCGGGTGACTTCGAGGTTCGTCAGGACGAGCAGGGCGCGCAACAGCGTGGTGGCGTGACGGACGTGAAGGCGGAGCTGAGTCTTCAACGGGCCGCCACGACCAGGACGGCTATGAGGCCGACAGCGGCGACCACCAGGGCGACGACCTCCCATGCCGGGCCGCGGCGAAGGGGTGCGGCTCATCGCAGGACCGTCCGGGTGCCACATCGGCACGGGTGCGCGAGGTCGGTCGCCGACTTCCTCGCGACGCTGACGTGCTCGAAAGCCAGCTGACCGATACCGGTACCCTCCTTCGTCACAGCCGGATTGGCATGGAGGGACATCGGATGGGACGTAAAACGTTGCTGTTCATAGCGTCAGCCTTCTTGGTGGGCGCCGGGACCGCATCGGCAGTTGCCGGGCTTGCCGGATCATCGTCGGGGGGAGTGACGGTCGCCAGTCAGCCGCCGGCTGACCAGGTCCCCCGCACGCGGCAGGCCCTGGTAGCGCAGTGGGAGAAGGAACGCGCCAAGGCAGGCCTTGAGCTTCCCGAGGGCTGGGAGAAGCTGTCGATGGAGCAGATCCGCGCCCAGTACACCATCCAGAAACTGGACAACGCAGGCCCGCTCCCCACCGGCCCGGACTACGACCCCGGCTTCCACAACAACCCCTACGGCTGACACAAACAAGTGGGCCCCAGCCGAATCGGCGAATTCAAGGGGTCGTTGCAACACGTGGTCGGTTGATCAGGCCGCGAGCAGTTTAGACAGGCGCTCGGCTGGGGTTTCCCAGCCGAGCGT
>NZ_JBEZLR010000202.1:0-5007 GCF_040652275.1 Streptomyces sp. NPDC048275 | reverse complement strand
ACGAGATCTTCGAACGCCTCGCCGGCTACCTCAACCGCTTGCCGAGCCCCAAGCCCTAGTTATGCAGCGCTTCTGAGACTCAGGACACTAGGGCGCCGGTTCGACGGCTTCTGCGGTACGGATGCACGTGCGCGTGCCGCGCTCGTCGGTGTCCACGCCGCCCTGACCGTCGTACTCCTGCCGGTCTTGACGGGGCATACGACGTACCTGGTCGGCTGGACCCGGGTGTCCGTCCGCGACCCGCGCATTCCCGCCGCCTGACACCCTCAGCTGAAGCAAGTCTCAAGTGAACCTCAGAAGACGCGAGATCCTCTCGCTCGACGCCCGCACCCCGTGGAAGGATCAATCTGCGCGGGGACGCCGAAGGGGAGAGGCGAATCCGGGCGCAGGGGGGCGTGGGCACTGCTGAAAAGTGGTGCCTCTCTTTCGCACGCAAGGCGTTTTCCTGCTGACTCTGCCCAACCGGCTTTCTCAGTTCAGTCGAATTCTTCCTTCACACACTTCCGCTGGCTTTGCCATGCCTGTTTGTCTTTCGAGGGTGCCATGAAGAGACGGATATGGGCGGCGGTCCTCACCTCGGTGATGACCGTGGGCCTCGGCGCGATACCCGCCCACGCTGTCCCGTCGCAGAGCATCACGGCGACGGCCACGACCGAGGGCGACCCGGTCGATCCACCGCTCTACGAGGAGACCGCGGACGGGGACACCGTGCGGGTCAACGTCGTGACCGAGAGCCGCGACGATCTCTCGAGCGCCGCGAGTACCGGTGACACGCTGATGTCCTTCTCGTCCCTGCCGATGATCACCCTCCGGGTCGACCGGTCCGGGCTCGACGAACTCGCCGCCCAGGACGGTGTGGTGAGCGTCAGCGAGGACACCCTCTCCGAGCCCACGCTGGACGAGAGCGTGCCCCACATCGGTGGCGATCAGGCCATCAAGGCCGGGAAGACCGGTGCCGGGAGCGCCATCGCCGTCATCGACACGGGAGTCGCCACCAGTCATCCGTTCCTGAAGGACCGGGTCGTCGCCGAGGCGTGCTTCTCGCCGATCGACCCCGCCTACTCAGCCACCAGCCTGTGTCCGCAAGGAACAGCCGCTGAGGAAGGGCCGGGCACGGCCGACTCCGAGGTCGGATCGTGTGCGACGATCACCGAGTGCGAGCACGGCACGCATGTCGCGGGCATCGCGGCGGGCGACGGTACGGGGATCACCGGGGCGCCCGTCTCGGGCGTCGCCCCGGGCGCCGACGTGATCGCAATTCAGGTGTTCAGCAAGTTCGACTCCGAAGACTACTGCGGCGAGGGCAACACCCCTTGCGTGAAAAGCTTCGCCAGCGCCCAGGTCAGGGCACTGGAGAAGGTTCTGCAACTCCAGCAAGCCGGAACTCCGGTGATCGCCGCGAATCTCAGCCTCGGCGGCGGACAGTACAGCTCTGCGTGCGCATCCGACGTGCGCAAGCCCATGATCGACGCTCTGCTGGAAGCCGGAGTCGCCACCGTTGTCGCAGCGGGCAACAACGGATTCAGCAACAGGGTCAACAGCCCGGCCTGTGTCTCCAGCGCCGTCACCGTCGGCGCCACCACCGACGACGACGAGGTGGCCTCCTTCAGCAACCGCGGCCCGCTGCTAGACCTCTTCGCCCCCGGCAACGACATCGTCTCCTCCGTCATCAGCGGCTACGGCTCCAAGAGCGGCACCTCCATGGCCACGCCGCACGTCGCCGGCGCCCTCGCCGTCCTCAGGCAGGCCTATCCCACCGAGGGCATCTCCAGCCTGGTCTCACTGCTCGCCACCAGCGGCACCCTGATCACCGACGAGGCGGGCGTCACCGTGCCCCGTATCGACGTCGGCAAGGCCGTCGCCGCGATCGAGCCGAAGCCGGAGGCCGACAAGAAGCCCCGCGCCTTCCAGGTCGACAACGACAAGGACATCGCGATCCCCGACGCCACGGCCACCGCGGCGGGCGCCACGGTCACCTCGCCCGTGACCGTCGCCGAATACCCGGGCAACGCGCCGAAGAACCTCAAGGCGTTCGTCAACATCACCCACGCCTACCGGGGCGACGTGAAACTGGAGCTCGTCTCGCCGGCCGGTACGACCCATCTGCTCAAGGCCGCGAGCACCTCCGACGGCACGGACGACATCGTCGCGGAGTTCACGGTCGACGCCTCCGCCTCGGTCGCCAACGGCCAGTGGACGCTGCGGATGACCGACACCGACGACGGCGACACCGGCGCGCTGACCACCTGGTCGCTGATCTTCCCGACACCGTTCGAGCAGACCACCAGCCAGGCCATTCCGGACTCCGGCACCCTCACCTCCACCATCAACGTCACCGACATCGACGGCAACGCGGCCGGTCCGCTCCAGGTGTACGCGAACCTCACGCACACCAGGATCGGCGACCTGCGGCTGATCCTGCAGAGCCCGGACGGACAGTCGTACACGCTCAAGCCCTACGGCTCCGAGGCGGGCGGCACACTCCAGACGACGTACGGCGTGGACGCCACCGAGGCGGTCGCCAACGGCACCTGGACGCTTAAGGTGACCGACTCCGCGACCGGGTCCACCGGTGACCTCAGGGGCTGGTCGCTCGGGTTCCCGTCGTACGAGAACCAGACCGTGAAGGCCATCCCGGACAAGAACTACACCGAGATCTGGACCAAGGCGTCCGGGCTGTCGGGCGTCGGTTCCGACAAGCTCCAGGTGTATGTACACGTCGAGCACGAGTTCCTGGCCGACCTCAAGATCCATCTGCTCGCCCCGGACGGCTCCATGCATCTGCTCAAGGACAACGGCTCGCCCGGGCGGGCCGGGACGCTGAAGAAGGTCTACACGGTCGACGCCACCGATCTGCCGGTCAACGGCTGGTGGAAGCTCCGCGTGGACGACGTGGGCCTCGGCGACACCGGCACGGTCAACAACTTCGTCGTGCGGTTCTGAGCCGCCCCGGCACCCGCACGGGCCCCTCACCTGCGCCCTCGCACCTCTCCCGGTGCGGGGCGCAGCCCCTTGCGGGGCTTGTCGTGGCCACGGTCGTGTCCGTGACACCGCGGATCCTGCTGGCCTGCTGCGGCTCCGTCTGTGTCACCGACGACGCCTCCTGGAGCTCGAGCGTGTCATCGCCCGGGGCGGGCACGACATCCTGGCTGGGCGAGTCGTCTTTTTCATTTCCATTGAGAGGCAACGTTGTCGCGATGCGGGAAGCTCAGATCTAACTCAAGCATTCGAAGTTTTCCGACTGGGGGACGGATGGCGTGCCAGAATTCTTTTCAAGACGCAGTTCCGATGGGGAACGCGTAAGAATTATGGGGGGGGACACCAATGTCCGTTCGTACCAGACTTGCGGCCGGCGCAGTCGGCATCCTGATCCTCGGGGGCGCGACTTCCCCGGCATTCGCGGACACCGACGTGCCGATCGACGAGCCGGTAATCGCCGAAGGCTCGGAGATTGTGCCCGACGAGATCGGCGACGTTCCGTCCGAAGGCGGAGAGATCCTCGACGGTGTCGAGTCCATCGACGAACTCAACGAGGAACTCGACCTGCCCGGTCAGGCCGATGGCCCGGACCTTCCCGATGCGGTCATCACCGGCGACGACGACATCTCCTCGCCCTCCGGACAGTACTGCGGTGCCCCGTACAACTTCGTGCACGTCACCCAGAACCTGAAGAACACGATGTCCGTCAAGTACAGCACCTTCGTACAAAACAAGCGCAGCACCAGCATGGATTGGAAGTTCACCTCGAAGAAATCCGGCACGACCGAGATCGGCGGTTCAGTCACCCTGAGCACCGAGGCCAAGATCCTGTGGCTGGGAAAGGTCAAGACCGACTATCAAGTCTCCGCAAAGAAGTCCTGGACCTCCGAGTTGGGAGTCGAGGCCTATGGCAAGGTCAAGGCGGGTAAGACCGTATACGGCGACTACGGCATCAAGAAGGAGAAGGTGTACGGCTACAAGGCCCGCGTCCAAAGCGACTGCACCATCACCAACAAGCAGTACAGCACCATCTGGGCTCCGTACCGCGAGGGCTGGGTCATCAGTGACTAGTACTACAGCCGGTCGTTCGCATCGTTGCAGGTCACAGCCCTGTTCCTGCGGCCTGTTCCCTGATGGAGCGTCAGGTGTTCTCGGGAGTGCAAGCCCTCAGCCAGGACGTTTCCAAGGGCGGCGAGTGGCGGCGAGTTCACCGCTTTCCACTCTCTGCCGAACCCCCGGCTGTAGTACTAGCTAGCCAGTGCCAGACGGTGCCCCGGACCACCCTAGCTAGGGAGTCCGGGGCACACACCTTTAGGAGATCATCAATGCGTAAGGTTGCACTCGTCGCCCCTGTGCTGCTTGCCCTGGTTCTTTCAGCATGCACATCCGGAAACAAACAGGCCGAAAAAAAGGATAACGCTAAGCCGGTTTCTAAGGCTTCGACCGGGAGCGAAACGCTTGATCTGAAGCTACCGAAGGAGGCTGACTACTTGGTCCCGGCCACTTCTGGATCGGGAACGAAGGATGTCGAGCCCTTCCATTCAAAAGGGGACGTTTACACCGTCCACTTGCGGTGCGAAGGAAAGGGTGGGATTTCCCTTGGGGACGGGACCTCTGACCCAGTGCAGGTCAAGTGCGGCAGCCCTGTCGCCATCGGCCACGTCTTCATCGACAAAGGAGTCAAGCAGAGCTTGACCGTTTCGCCCGATAGTGAGAAGACGAAATGGGCGATCGCTATTCTGGAGGGGAAGCAAAAGCTCACACCGTAAGAGCTCGTAACGGGATCTTGCTGAGGTGTGTCGGCTGAGTTGAACGCGAGCGCACCCGCTCTCATCCGCTGGTGGGTACTTCGCCTTCCGGTGTGGGGCCGAGAGATGGGAAATGCTGTGGACCTCCGCCAATTCGCCATCGACGCCTGGTTGTGGCTGAACTACTAGTACTCCAGCTGTAGATCGTGATCTTGCTGGCCCCGTGCCAGATCTCGGGCCGAACTGATCCCCGTCTCGATTGGTCCGGTCCGATGCGCTT
>NZ_JBEZLR010000201.1:0-5355 GCF_040652275.1 Streptomyces sp. NPDC048275 | reverse complement strand
GCTTCCTTCGCCCCTGCGGCCCCCGGTCCTTGCGTATCTCGAAGTCCATTGCATCCCCTGAGCTGGGGTGTTGCAACGACCACTAGAACTCAAGGTCACCTACAGGGGCCGTATTGCGGCTTGACGGCAGTAGATGACGGCAACGGCGGCGGACACCAGGTGTCCGCCGCCGTTCCCGTGCATGTGTCAGGCGTGGTCGAGGGCGCGGCCGAGGAGGTCGATGGCACCGGCTCGGCGGCAAGGGCAGCAGTGGCCTCCAGGTGCGGCGTGGGGCGGGTGAGGGCGTGGAACTGGGCGAGGAAAGCGGGGCCGACGTGGCCCCAGCCCAGGAGCAGGAGAGGGGCGACGGTGTCCAGGCAGGCCCGTCCGTAGCGTCCGGTCAGCAGCGGTTCGGCGGTGTTCAGGGCGAGGGTGAGCAGGCCGCCAGCAGCCCGGCGCCGGCCCGCAACTCGGCCTTGGGCACGCCGCGCAGGGCCAGGAACCGCAGCGCGACCAGAAGCCCGACGACCGACAGGTCCACCATGGGGGCGATCAGCGGCGAGATCGGGTGGGGCACGTCGAGCCGCAGGGCGAGCGCCCAGACGCTGCCGAAGGAGAAGACGAAGGCCAGGGCCGCGATGACCGCCATTCGGTCGGCACGCCCGCCGTCGTGGCTGACTTTCTGTGGCTGAGGCCAGAACCCCCACGGCCATGGGCCCGGCACGCACGTGAAGGCCCGTCCCTGCCAGGGCTGACGAGGACGGGGGAGCCTCGATCGGTCACGCCCGGCAGGGACGGGAATCGGGTAGGTCAGCGCGGTGCGGTTCCTGAGCGAGCGGGACGGGTCACGTCCGCCGCCAGGCACGCCAGGGCCGGGTGATGATCTCCCGGTAGGTGTGGTGGGACGGGTTCTGGCCGCAGTGCCGCAGCACCCAGTCCTGCGGTTCGGCGAAGTTCTCGCTTGTCGGTGAGGTCTCTCCGTCCACGGCGCACTGGATCGCGTACAGGACCGGCTCCGCGTCCGGCTCGCGGTCGGGCTGGAGAGTCCAGGTCTCGTAGCGCAGGACCGAGCGAGGGGTCACCGTCCCCACCTCCGGTTGGCCACGGCCACCTTCGCGCTCAACTCCTCCGTCGGAGTCGGCGTACGTACGTCCTCGGGCGGCACGTCCCACTCCCGGCCGCCGCGCGGTGGCCGAAGCTGCACGTACGGACCCACGTGCCCCATCACCACGCCCACCTTGCCGTTCCGCCGGTCGACCACCATGGTGCCCACCGTGGGCGAGACGGGGTGCCGACCCGCATCAGGGGTGGGGGCCGTCATCGTGACCACCCCGGCGAAGTGGCGCGCGACCGGGCGTCCAGTCGCAGGGCGGGAACACATGGGGTGGCGCTCATTCGCACGGTGACGCTCCTCGGCGGCATTGATGCGTGCCCCTGGGCCTGTTGGTGCCGCAGGGTCGGCACCGATCCTCACGCCGGTCACCAGGACGAAGGAACCTCCACCAAACCCCACTTCGGGACGTCCCGTGCCGTGTAGAACGTCCCTAGTGCCGTCCTGAGACGAAGGCAGAGACTCGTGCCGAACGAGAGACTACGAGCCGTCATGGCGGCGGGAGGCTGGACGTACGCCGCACTCGCTCAGCAGGTCGAGGTCGACCCCAAGTCGGTCGAGCGCTGGGTGAACCTCGGGCGTATCCCACGTCGTGCCACCGCCCTCCAGGCGGCCAAAGCCCTGGGAGAAGACGTGCACGCACTCTGGCCGGCGCTCCGCCAGGCCCGCCCCGCCCGCGCCATCAGCCCCGAACTGGTCGCGCTCTACGAGCAGCGGGCCGACCTCCCCGTCTCGACGTTCACCGACCTGATGGCCCAGGCCCGGGAACGGATCGACATCCTCGTATACGCGGCCGTCTTCCTCCACGAGGCGTACCCGCGGCTGAACGAACTCCTCACCGAACGCGCCGCCGAAGGCTGCACCGTCCGCATCGCGATCGGGGACGCCGACAGCGACACCGTCCAAGCCCGCGGCCGCGAGGAGCGGTTCGGCCACGGCGTCGAATCCCGTTGCCGCCTCGCCCTCATGCACTACAGGCCACTCGTCGGCACTCCCGGCATCGAAGTCCGCACCCACGGCACCACGCTCTACAACTCCCTTTACCGCGCCGACGACCAGCAACTCGTCAACGCCCACGTCTGGGGCGTCAACGCCTACGCCGCCCCCGTATGGCATCTTCGCCGACACGAGACAGGCGGCATGTTCGACACCTACGCCGAGAGCTTCGACGCGGTGTGGGCGACGGCGACGCCCGTACGAGAGGAAGGCTGACCGTGGCCCGCACCGAGTACTACGACGACCCGAACGCCCCCAAGCCGAACAGCATGGTCGTCGCCGCCTCCGCCGTCGTCACCGACGACCACGGGCGCATCCTCCTTCAGCGCCGCCGCGACAACGACCTGTGGGCACTGCCCGGCGGAGGCATGGACCTCACCGACTCCCTGCCCGGCACGGCCGTCCGCGAGGTCAAGGAAGAGACCGGCCTCGACGTCGAGATCACCGGCCTGGTCGGCACCTACACCGACCCGAAACACATCATCGCCTACACCGACGGCGAGGTCCGCCGCCAGTTCAACGTCTGCTTCACCGCCCGCATCACCGGCGGCCAGCTGGCAATCTCCGACGAGTCCACCGAACTTCGGTTCGCGCCGCCGGAAGAGATCGAACAGTTGCCGATGCACCACACCCAACGACTCAGGCTCCAGCACTTCCTGGAACAGCGCGAGAAGCCGTACCTGGGCTGACCCAGTTGACGCCAGTAGCGACGGCAACAACCCCGCACAACCACGGACACCCATGTACCTCCCCGGACCAACAAACCGCACTTGACCTGCAAAAAAGCAGATCGAAGGCTTCGCGTAGCACACGTACTATGTACTCGCTGGTGAAACGCCGGTACTCGTTCACAACAGCAACTGCCCTGCGGGTAAGGCGCCTGAGGCTCCTTCCATCGACATTGGCGACTACCGGGGCAGATTCCAGGCCTACTTGCACCGCAGTGGCATGAAGCGACTGCCGGATGATTGGGATGCCCACCATGCCAGCCCGCAGGAGTATCGAAATCACCCGGAGTTTCGTGAATTTGACTTCGATGCGCCATCCAACATGCGTGGAGTGCCCGGAAGTAGGATGAAGTCCCGGGGAGCCAACGTCCATCAAGAGATAACCAACCAATGGAAATAGTTCCATGACATGAACCCGAATCCCACGCGAGCTCAAATTGAAGACCTCGCGGGACAGATTGATAGGGGATACGGTGCCTATTTCTGGGCCGAACGTTGATAGCTGGATCGACGAAATGTCGCGCCTGGCCTCACGGTTCGTCGCAGCGTTCGAGACAGCGTATGGATATCCGCCAGGCGAACATTATGTGTCAAGAGCCTCTGATCGCGGCGGTCGCGATGCGCTCGCTACAGTTTTGAGTGATGCGGGTGCGGGGGATTTGGTGGAATTTTATTCGCACGTTGCGCAAATTTCCTTGCCTGATGTCGGTCCGGGGCTCTTTGTAGATGAGGTTGAGGATGTAGTTGAGGGCTGGCATGGCTCTCAGCCAACGCAGGTGCACAGCGTTCCTGATCGGACTGTCGCCGTATTTGGCTCTGATGGTGGAGGTGCATTGTTCGCCGCCGATCGCCAAACCGGAGAGATTGTCCGACTGGAAGACGGATCCCTCATCGGTGATGTCTATGAGGTGGAAGAATCTGGGGCACAAGTGGTCGCGCGAGATTTCGAGGGATTCATGCAGTTCCTATATGGAGAATTGCTGCGACAGATTCCCTCTGAGGAGTAGCCATCTGATCGCACCCGCGTTGATGTCAGATCTGGCATGTGGCAATGCAGAAGCCCCGGCACGCTTGGCGGATTCCAGGGGTCGTTGCAACGCGTGGTCGGTTGATCAGGCCGCGAGCAGTTTATGCAAACGCTCGGCTGGGGTTACCCAGTCGAGCGTTTTGCGTGGGCGGCTGTTGAGCTCGGCGGCAACTGCGGCCAGTTGGTCGGGGCCGTGGGTGGAGAGGTCGGTGCCATTGGGGAAGTACTGCCGCAGCAGGCCGTTCGTGTTCTCGTTCGATCCTCGTTGCAGGGGGCTGGCCGGATCGCAGAAGTGGACCGGGACGTCGGTGGCGACGGCGATGATGAACCGCGTCCTTCGCATCCGCCTTGGCCTTGCCGGGATAGAGGCCGGCGATCCGCCGCATCGTCAGCCCCAACCAGTAGTGACGTGATCGGGAACGTTCACCGGGTTGTGGCAGCAGAGCAGTGTCCGCCGATATTCGTTTCGTGCCGCGTCGGAAGCGTCTTACCGTGGCGCGGTGACGACTCAGATGATCATTCTCAACGGTGGTTCCAGCTCGGGGAAGTCTGGGATCGTACGGTGTCTGCAGGCAGTACTGCCTGATCCGTGGCTGGCGTTCGGGTGCGACTCGTTCGTCGACGCCATGCCCGCGAAGATGCAGGCGTCGGACCAGGGAATCGTGTTCGCGGCGGACGGCGGGGTGAGCGTCGGGGCGGACTTCCGGGCGCTGGAGGCGGCCTGGATGGAGGGCGTCGTGGCGATGGCCCGTGCAGGCGCCAGGGTCATCATCGATGAGGTCTTCCTTGGCGGAGCGGTGTCCCAGCAGCGGTGGCAGAAGGCTCTGGGCGGACTGGCCGTGCTGTGGGTGGGCGTCAGGTGTGAGAGTGCGGTCGCCGCAGGCCGTGAGGTCGCACGAGGGGATCGCATCCAGGGGGTGGCCGCATCGCAGGCGGATGTCGTTCACGAGGGAGTGTTCTACGACCTGGAGGTGGACACGACGCATACCGAGTCCCTGGTGTGTGCGCGAACCATCACCGCCCACGTCGTCTGATCGCCGGATCGGCTCCCGGCTACCCGACCCGCAGCCGCAGCGGCTCAAGCTGCGGCTGTGAGGGGCAGGCCTCCCCAGGGGGAACGAAAAGGCAACGGGGGTGCCGCCTGGAGCGGAGTTGACACGGCTCCACGTCGTACGTAATGTTCTCCGGGTTGTCCGATGTGAGTGCCGACTCCGGTCGGTCCCCGGACAGCCATTCCGCACCAAGCATTCAACGAACGGCGACTGGTCGTCGGCTCGTTTTCATGCGTGTTTGCGAAATGAGGAATCCGCGTTCGAGAGGACGCCACCCCGATTAGCTCGGGAGCCAGGAATCCGCTAAAGTCTCACTCGTCGGAACGGCCCAACAGCCGTGAAGGCAACTCCCGCTGACTGGGAATCGGGCCCGAAAGGATCTGATAGAGTCGGAGCCGCCGGAAAGGGAAACGCGAAAGCGGAAACCTGGAAAGCGCCGAGGAAATCGGATCGGGAAACGGT
>NZ_JBEZLR010000200.1:0-5366 GCF_040652275.1 Streptomyces sp. NPDC048275 | reverse complement strand
AACAGGACGGGTTGGATGACGTCGACGCGTTCCAGCAGTTGGGGGTCGGGTTCGGTGAGCAGGTGGGTGAGGTTCCAGTCGGTGTAGGGGGCGAAGGCTTCGGTGCAGGCGTTGATGTGGGCGGCGAACACCGGTTCGTGGGCGAGGAGGTGCTGGCCCATGGCGGGCCACTGCGAGCCCTGCCCGGGAAACACGAAGACCGTCTTGCCGCTCAGCGCGGTGCCGGTGGCGAGGTCCGGATGGGGCAGGCCCTCCGCCAGCGCGGACAGGGCGTCGGCGTTGAGGGCGACCGCCCGCTGCTCGAACCGCGCCCGCCGCTCCAGCACCTGCGCCACCTCGACCGCGGCCGTTTCGGGACGGTCGGCGAGGAACGCGCGTATCTCGTCGGCCTGGTCCCGTACGGCCTGCTCGGTCCTGCCCGACAGCACCCACGGCATGGGCCCGGCCGCGTCCGGAGCCGGCTCGGCCGGTGCCGTCGCCGGGGCCTGTTCCACGATCAGGTGGGCGTTGGTGCCGCTCAGCCCGAAGGAGGAGACGGCGGCCCGGCGCGGACGCCCGTCCGTCTCCCAGGGCCGGGCCTCGGTCAGCAGGGAGACCGCGCCGGCCTCCCAGTCGATGTGCCCGGACGGCTCGTCGACGTGCAGCGTGCGGGGCAGTACGCCGTTGCGCATCGCCATGACCATCTTGATCACACCGCCGACACCGGCCGCGGCCTGGGTGTGCCCGATGTTCGACTTCAACGAGCCCAGCCACAGCGGCTGCTGGGTCGGCCGGTCCTGGCCGTAGGTGGCGAGCAGCGCCTGCGCCTCGATCGGGTCGCCGAGGGTGGTGCCCGTGCCGTGCGCCTCCACCGCGTCCACATCCGCCGGCGAAAGCCGGGCGTTGGCCAGCGCCTGCCGGATGACGCGCTGCTGGGAAGGGCCGTTGGGGGCGGTGAGGCCGTTGCTGGCACCGTCCTGGTTGACGGCGCTGCCGCGGATCAGGCCGAGGACGTGGTGTCCGTTGCGCCGCGCGTCGGAGAGCTTCTCCAGCAGGATCAGGCCGACGCCCTCACCCCAGCCGGTGCCGTCGGCGGAGGCCGCGAACGCCTTGCAGCGGCCGTCGGCGGACATTCCGCGCTGCCGACTGAACTCGGTGAACATGGTGGGGGCCGACATGATGGCCGCGCCGCCCGCCAGCGCCAGGTCGCACTCGCCGTTGCGCAGGGCCTGCGCGGCCAGGTGCAGGGCTACCAGCGAGGAGGAGCAGGCGGTGTCGACGGTGACGGCGGGGCCCTCGAAGCCGTACGTGTAGGAGAGCCGGCCCGCCGCGACACTGGTGGTGTTGCCGGTGCCGATGTATCCCTCGAACCCCTCCGGGATACGGGGCAGCCTGGCCACGTAGTCCTGCGCGGTGACCCCGGCGAACACACCCGTCGCGCTGCCGCGCAGCGCGGCAGGGTCGATCCCGGCGTTCTCCAGAACCTCCCAGGAGGTCTCCAGAAGCAGCCGCTGCTGCGGGTCCATCGCCTGTGCCTCGCGCGGTGAGATCCCGAAGAACTCGGCGTCGAAGAGGTCGGCGTCCAAGAGGAAGCCGCCCGTCCTGGCGTAGGTCTTGCCGGGTTTGCCGGGCTCCGGGTCGTAGATGTCCTCGTCCCAGCCGCGGTTGGCGGGGAAGCCGCCGATCGCGTCCCGGCCCTCGTCGACCAGCCACCACAGGTCCGCCGCCGAGCGCACGCCGCCCGGGAAGCGGCACGCCATGCCGACGATCGCGATCGGTTCGGCTTCGCCGGACGTCCGCACGGGGGCCGCGGCGAACGTGGCGGCCTGCTCGCCCAGCAGCTGCTCGCCGAGGAACGCGGCCAGCGCTGCCGGGGCGGGGTAGTCGAAGATCAGGGTCGCGGGCAGCCGCAGTCCGGTGGCCGCGCCCAGCCGGTTGCGGAACTCCACCGCGGTCAGCGAGTCGAAGCCGAGCTGCTGGAAGGCCTGGTCGGCACCGATCGCGTCCGGCGTGGCGTGGCCCAGCACCATCGCCGCGTCGGCCCGCACCAGGTTGAGCAGCAGCGACGCCCGGTCCGCCTCGGGCAGTCCGGCGAGCCGCTGGGTGAGCGAGGACGCGTTCGTGGTGGCCTGCGCGGCCTGCCGGACCGGCCGGCGGGCCAGATCGCGCAGCACCGCGGGCAGCGGCCCGGCGCCGTCGAGCCCGGCCAGGTCCACCTTGGCGGGGACGAGGGCCGGCCAGGCGCTCTCCAGGGCGGCGTCGAAGAGGGCCAGGCCCTGCTCGCTGCTGAGCGGGATCAGACCGCCCCGGCGGCTCACCCGGTTCAGCTCCGCCGCGTCCAGCGTGCCGGCCATGCCGCCGGTGGGCGCCCACAGGCCCCAGGCCAGCGAGGTCGCCGGCAGGCCGCGTGCCGCCCGGTGCTGGGCCAGCGAGTCGAGGAAGGCGTTGCCCGCCGCGTAAGCGCCCTGGCCGGGGTTGCCCACCGCGCCCGCGATGGAGGAGAACAGCACGAACGCCGCCAGGTCCCGGTCCGCGGTCAGCTCGTGCAGCGCCTGCGCGCCATCGACCTTCGGCCGCAGCACCCCTGCCAGCCGGCCGGTGGTGTAGGTGTCCAGCACGCCGTCGTCCAGCAGACCGGCGGTGTGCACGACGGCGGTCAGATCGGTGACACCCTCCAGCAGCGCGGCCAGCGCGTCCCGGTCCGTCACGTCGCAGGCCGCGATACGCGCCCGGCCGCCCAGCGACTCCAGTTCGGCCGCCAGTTCGGCGGCGCCCTCGGCCTGCTCACCGCGCCGGCTGACGAGCAGCAGGTTTCGCAGACCCCGGCCGGTGATCAGATGCCGGGCCAGCAGCGCGCCCAGTCCGCCGGTGCCGCCGGTGATCAGTACGGTGCCCTCGGGGTCGAGCCGCGGGGGAAGGGTGAGCACGATCTTTCCGATGTGCCGGGCCTGGCTGAGGTGACGGAACGCCTCCGGAGCCCGGCGGATGTCCCAGGCCGTCATCGGAAGCGGCCGCAGCGTGCCCGCCTCGAACAGGGCGTACAGCTCGCAGAGCATCTCCTGGATCCGGTCGAGGCCGGCGTCGAGCATGTCGAAGGCCTGGTAGACCACGCCCGGATGACGGGCGCAGACCTCGTCCGCGTCCCGGACATCGGTCTTGCCCATCTCCAGGAACCGGCCGCCGCGCGGCAGCAGCCGCAGCGAGGCGTCGACGAACTCCCGGGCCAGCGAGTCCAGTACCACATCGACGCCGGCGCCCTGGGTGACCTCGAGGAACTTCTTCTCGAAGTCCAGGGTGCGGGAGTTGGCCAGATGCGCCTCGTCGAGTCCCGCGGCCCGGACGGCGGCCCACTTGCCGGGGCTCGCGGTGCCGAAGACCTCCGCACCCAGATACGGGGCGAGCTGCAGCGCGGCGCTGCCCACTCCGCCCGCCGCGGAGTGCACCAGCAGCCGCTCGCCGGGCCGGATCCCGGCCAGATCCACCAGTGCGTAGTAGGCGGTGAGGAAGACGATCGGAGCGGCCGCGGCCTGCGCGAACGACCAGCCCGTCGGGATCCGGGTGACACCGCGGTAATCGGTCACCACCTGCGGCCCGGTGCCGGCCGTCAACAGCCCCATCACCTTGTCTCCGGGCCGCAGACCGGTCACCGCGGAGCCGACATCGAGGACGATGCCGGCACCCTCGCTGCCGATCTGCGCCTCGGTGGGATACATCCCCAGGCCGATCAGTACGTCACGGAAGTTCAGTCCGGCGGCACGCAGTTCGATGCGGATCTCGGTCGGGGCCAGCGGTCCGCCGGCCTGCGGGTGCGGCACCAGTGCGAGATGCTCCAGGGTGCCCTTCTCGGTGATGTCGAGCAGCCAGGGCGTGTCCCCGGCGGGCACGGTCAGCGTCCCCTGACCGTTCTCGCGGTGCAGGCGCGGCACGTAGGCGGCACCGTCGCGCAGGGCGAGCTGCGGCTCGCCGGTGGCCAGCGCCGCGGCCACCGCGTCGTCGGAGGCGGCGGTGCCGTCGTGGTCGAGCAGCCCGAACCGGTTCGGGCTCTCCGACTGCGCGGCCCGGATCAAACCCCAGACGGTCGCCGCCCAGGGGTCGCCGACCGGGTCACCCGGCCGGGCCTCCACGGCGCCCTCGGTGACGAACACCAGCCGGGAACCGGCAAAGCGCGTGTCCGCCGTCCACCGCTGCAGGAGCTGAAGCACCTGGGCCGCCACGGCGTGCGCCCGCTCGGCACCCGAACCGTCCCCCGCCGCCAGCGGCACCAGGACGACATCGGCCGGCTCGGCCGGGTCGGCGAGCGTGGCGGCCAGGTCACCGGTCCTGACCACGGAAGGGGCCACGGCGTCCGCGGGCAGCGACAGGCTCGTCCAGGCCAGCCGGAACATGGAGTCCCGCGCAGCGGGCCGGGACTGCAACTGGTCGGCGGCCACAGCCCGCAGGACCAGCGAGCCGACGCTCACCACCGGCGCTCCGGCCGGGTCCGTGACCGCCAGGGAGACGGTGTCGGGGCCGTTGGGGGTGATCCGCACCCGGACCGTCTTGGCACCGGTGGCGTGCAGCGCCACACCGGTCCAGGAGAACGGCAGGCTGATCGGCCCGGACTCCTCCTGGTCCAGGGCGGCGAGGGTCAGCGGATGCAGCGCGGCGTCGAGCAGCGCGGGATGCACGCCGAACCGGCGGCCACCACCACCGCCGGCGTCCGCCGGCAGCGACACCTCGCAGAACAGCGCGTCACCGTCCCGCCAGGCAGCGGTCAGCCCCCGGAACGTCGGACCGTAGCCGAGCCCCAGCTCGTCCAGCCGGTCGTAGAACCCGTCGAGGCCGACCGGCGTCGCCCCGGCCGGCGGCCAGGCCGCGTCGTCGGCGGCGGGTTCCCTCGCACCGGGCGCGAGCACACCTTCCGCGTGCCGTGTCCACGGCGTGTCGTCCGCGTCGGGCCGGGAGTGGATCCACACCGACCGGCGCCCGGACTCGTCCGCCGCGCCGACGGTGACCTGCAACTGCACCGCGCTCTGCTCGCTCAGCACGAACGGCGCCTGCAGAGTGAGCTCTTCCACCAGGTCGCACCCCACGTGATCCGCGGCGTGCAGAGCCATCTCGGCGAACGCGGTGCCGGGCAGGATGACCGTGCCGTGCACGGCGTGATCGGCGAGCCACGGATGGGTACGCAGCGAGATCCGCCCGGAGAAGACGGTGCCCGCCCCGTCGGCGAGCGGCACGGCGGCACTCAGCAGCGGGTGCGTGGTGGGGCGCTGCCCCAACTGCGCCGGATCGCCGTACGAGGAACTGGTCTCCAGCCAGTAGCGCTCTCGTTGGAAGGCGTAGGTGGGGAGGGGGAGCGTGTGGCCGTGGGTGGGCCAGGTGACGGGGTGTCCGTTGACGTGTGC
>NZ_JBEZLR010000199.1:0-5470 GCF_040652275.1 Streptomyces sp. NPDC048275 | reverse complement strand
GCGCATGCGAAGGCCCCTATACCGACCAGTCGGACAAACCGGGGCAAGGCGCCGAATCAGCGAGACCGATCAGACCGCTGACGAATCGAGGTTGGCGCTCACCCTTGCCGGATCGAACAGTTCCATCCCGCCCTCGGCGGGCCAGATGCCGTAGCGTCGGCGCAGTACCTTCCAAGGCACGCGCTTGTGCTTGCGCTCCTGCCATCTGATGATCTCCTTCCAGAGGTAGGCCCTCAGATAGCTGAAAGTCGCGTTCGAGCATCCGTACTTGAAGTACGCGGTCCAGCCCCGCAGCATCCGGTTGAGCTGACGCAGCAGGTCTTCGAGCGACAGGTTCATGCTCCGCCGGCAGATCGTCTTCACCTTGGCCATGACGGCCGCCAGGGCCTTCTTGGCCGGATAGACGTAGACGTACCGTTTGCCGGTGCCTCGCTTGCGGTGGCGCTGGATGCACCAGCCGAGGAAGACGAGGCCCTCGTCGATATGGGTGATCAGGGTCTTCTCTGGAGACAGGCGCAGGCCCATCTCAGAGAGGACCCGGGCGATTTCTTCCCGCAGGGATTCGGCATGCGCTTCGGTGCCAGAAACGAGCAGGCACCAGTCGTCCGCGTACCGCACGAGGCGGTAGTTGGGCAGACCTTGACGGCGCCGCTTTGCCCTTCCATACGGGCTGGCTCCGGGGCCGCCCGGACCTTGGGCGATATGCTCGTCCAGGACCGAGAGAGCCACATTGCTCAGCAACGGGGAAAGAATCGACCCTTGCGGAGTCCCGGCGTTGGTATCCACCAGGGTGCCGTCCTCATCGAGGATGCCCGCTTTAAGGAACGCCTTCACCAGATCCAGGACGCGTTTGTCTCCGACACGTTCCCGCACCCGGTCCATGAGAGCGGAGTGCGAGATTTCGTCGAAGCAGGCTTTGATGTCACCCTCAACAATCCACTCATACGAGCGGGATGCGAAATGATGCACCTCAGCCACCGCATCGTGAGCCCGGCGATTCGGGCGGAATCCGTAGGAACACGGGAGAAAATCCGCCTCGAAAATTGGCTCCAACACCAGTTTCAAGGACGCCTGAGCGACCCGATCACGGATGGTTGCGATCCCCAGATAGCGGACCTTGCCGCCAGCCTTGGGAATCGCGCGCCGCCGAGCCGGTAGAGGCCGGAAAGAGCGGGCTTTGAGATCTTCCCGCAGTTCCGAAAGGAACCCTTCCAGCCCGCGCACGGACTCAATGTAGTAGGCGGTCTCGCCGTCCACTCCCGCCGTGCGCGCGCCCTTGTTGTTCCGCACCCGGTCCCAGGCCACCAGCAGGAAGCCCGGGTCCGTGGCGAGGTTGTACAGATCATCGAACCTGCGATGAGGGTCATCACTGGCCCAACGGTGCAGCTTGGTCTGGATTTCCAGTACCCGGCGTTCCGCCTTGAGTAAGACGTATTCCAGTTCGTCGGTATTCACCAACGGCCTCCCGGCATTCCAGCGTCCTTACTGCCGACTTGCTGGCCCCCTTCGCCATGCACGGACCTCTCGTCCGCTCGGACTACTACGGGGCCTCCGCCCCGTCCCGCGCCTTCAACAGACGACGTATCTATCCCACCGGCCCGGATGGATTCCGGGCCCGGGGAACGACGTGGGACGGTTCCCGTGTTCACGGTGAATCGATCGATCAGTCCGGCGCCCAGCTTTGCCCCGGCAGCATCGCCACGGTTACGCCGCAGGCTTTCACCGTGGCCTCCCCACCGACACGCCAAGTCGGTTACGGAGTCAGTCCGTTCAGCGAACGGACTGTGCACTGCAACCCGGCCCATATCCACCAGATTTGAGCCGGTGCCACGCTTACGGAGCTTTACCACTGGTTCCTCTCGTACGCCCTCTGATCTCGCTCGCCGGACCCGGCCCGTCTGGTAGTTCCGAGCAGTCCCGGCTTTGTCAGCGCTGCTTCCCGCCCTCCCCGGCGCCTCCTGGGTCGGACTGCGCTCAGCTCCCACCAAGCTGCTGCGACAGCCTGGCGAGGAGGTCTTGCACCTCCTTCGATTCACCGCGCCTCACGGCGCACTGGCGCCTCGTGGCGCACCCACGAGGTACGACAAGCTCGCGGTCCACCACGAAGCAACTGTGCTCGCTGCCGCCATCAACGAGTGGCTGTGACCAGCTACGGCGAGGAACCCGGCCGGTGAGCGTGTGAACCTCAAGAAGACATCGCTGCGCGGTCGGTCTCGCTGCGGAGAATGCAGAATCCATCGCTTTCAGGGTCCGCGAGGATGGCCCAGCCTGCACCATCGGGTTCCCGGCGATCGGCGACGAGGGTGGCACCGAGGTTCAGCAGCCGCTCGACCTCCTCCTCGCGCGAGGTCTTCGGGCGCAGGCGCAGGTGAACCCTGTTCTTGATCGTTTTCGGTTCTGGCACCTGGTTGAAGTGCAGCAGCGGCCCCTCCGGCAGCCTCACCTCAGTCTCCGGGGCACCCGGCTTGTCCTCCGGATGCAGCGGGCAACCGAGCACCTCGCTCCAGAACCGAGCCAGCTCATAGGCATCCGCACAGTCGATCGCCACGTTCTACACTACCGAAACCATGCACGCGAGCATGCCTGGAGCTCCGCTCGGTCCGCTACCAAATCGCGGCCAGACCGCACCAGTACTTTCGCAACAGGCCCTGAAAGAGCGTTTTGTCCCGCCAGTAGTGTTTGGTCCCTGCCTGGAGGGCGAGTCAGCCTGGGATAGCTGAGGCGGAAGTTCTCGAGGCGGCGTATGTGGCCTCAGGGCGACTCGTCGTGCACGGCGAGCCTGACACCGCGCGAGAAGGAGCCGGGCGCTTTCATGCTTCTACTCATCAAAGAGGTACTGACCATGGATCCGCTGCCCGAACGAGGCATTGGCGGGGTGACCGCACCGAACTGCGCGGAGCCGCTCGCACGCCGTCGTCGGCACGCATGGCTGCTCGCTACCCTCACCGAACTGATCGGCGACTGAGGACAAGCCGCCGGTGAGGTGTACAGGCCGGTCGCCGAGGCCCCGCCCACACAGACCGACGTCCCCGTGAACCTCGGGCTGCTTGCCGGCCTCTGCCAGTCCGCCAGTACCCGGGTGGACACAGCACGTGCTCAGGACGCCGCGCGCTGGCCGGCTTCCGTCACCCAAGAGAAGGATGAGGACGAGCGGACATTCGCCGCGCGATGCGCCACAACTGAGGCGGAACGGGTCTTGGTCCAGGCGGGATACGAGGACACAAAGGCCCCACAGCCACCGCGTATGACCCCCAGTCAGCCCCTAATGCAGTGTGCAGCCATCGCTCTGGCAGACACTCGTGCGGACTTCCTCACTGAACTGCTGGACGATCCAGCACAGGCCATCAAGCGGGCGCAGGAGCTGGCGAGCACGGGCGAGTTCACCGTGGATCAGATCCTTGACGAGGCAACCGATACGGCCGTGCTGTCCGGACTGCTCGCGTCGTGATCCCGGTCCAACTGTTCGCGGCCACCGAAGCGCACACCGTGCGGCTCCATGAGATCCACACCGCAGACGGCAGCTGTGTTCAGCACCGCCGCTTCTGTGCTGCGGAGGGCCGCGAGATCCCCTATTCCGAGGTCGGGCGCGGTGTCGCCCTATCGGACGGTCGCATGCTGCCGCTCTCCGAGGACGACCTCGCCCGCCTGCCGCTTCCGACCAAGCACACGATCACGGTGGTGGGATTCATCGAGCCGCAGGGCCCGTCCTCATCGGCGTCGCCGTCTTGCTCCAGGTGCTCGCTCAGCACCCGCTCGGCCTGGTCCCGGACGTCGGACCAGACACCGCCGTACGTCTCCGGGCGCACTCCGGTCAGGGGCGTCAGCCACAGGTCCGCGTGCGACTGGAGCACCTGCTCGGTCGGCCGGAAGTCCAGGACGGTTCCGCACGGCATCGAGTGCTGACCGGCATGGGTCTGCGTGGCCGGCCACTCGGGCAGGCCCTCGCAGTGCACGGGGCACAGGAACGCGACCCAGGCTGTGCCAGGCCCGTCGCCCGCGGCCGGACCTTCCCGGAGTGCCGTCGCCTTCGCCTTGCACTGCACGACGGTGCGCAGCGCGGTGAGCTGGCGGTGGGCGTCGACGCGGAGCGTCGGCAACCGACGACAACGCCGCAGATCGGCGTGTCAGACCCCGCGTCTCCGGCATGATCCGCCGGACAGGCCCTAGACCTCGATGTACGCCACGACCACCACGGTGTGCAGCGCGGTGACGAAGTACAGGACCCGGACGGACTCGACTTCGTCGGCGTACTGGCGCAGTTGGGGGCTGGTGGTGTCGCCGGGGATCGGCTCGCCGACGTCCGGGTCGACGGAGATGACGACCAGGGCGCGGTCCAGGGCGTGGATCTCCGCCTCGCTGGTGATGTTCTCCAGCTGCTTGGCGGCGGAGTCGGAGAAGGCGATCCGGGCGCGGCGGGGGCCGTGCTGCGGGGCCATCAGGCGACGGCCGGGCGCTGCGCGGCGAGTCGGGTGAGGTGGGCCTCGCGCAGCTCCTCCCACGGTGTGCAGTCCTCCACCGAGGGCAGCCCGTTCTCCGCGATGTCCTCCAGGACGGCGGCGAACTGGTCGGCGCTGGCCCGGGTCTTGGCCGCGTACGCGCGGACCGCGTCGGCGGCCGCGGGCTCCAGCTGCTGCCGGGCGTGGTCGGCGGGGGCCGGCTGTTCGCTCATCGAGGGCTCCAGGAGGAAGAACTGGCGTCTGCTCCCACGGTATCGGCCGCCCAGGGCCCTGGGGACCACTCCGGACGAACCGGCTCGCACGAGGGTGCAAGACCCAGACACCCCAGGTGGGCCCAGCTCCAACGCGTTCCGTTTCCACCTGGGAAAACACCGGTCCCGGGACCCAGGGACCCAGGTTCCGGGCCGGGCGCCGGGGGCCGGGGGCCGCCGGGGTCCGCCCGCGCGATGACACAGATCAGCTGAACAGTGACACAGATGACCATGCCCACCTGGGAAAACAGGGGTCGATGACACAGATCGGCCGGACTGTTCAGGCAGGGAGGCCGGGCACGACCTGGCCGTTGGTGATCTGCGTGCGGGCGGTCATCGCGTGGCCGTCGCACACCGTGTACCGGACCGGCCGCCGCCATCGTTACGTTCTGTACTGCCCACGAGTGCGCGCGAGGCATCATCAAAAGTGTCACGCTCTGCCTCGAATTCCGCCCTGGGGAGGCTCACGGACCCCGAGAAGCGGACATAAGGGAAAATATTCGAGGCGGCGTGACGCTTTTCGGGAGCGTGTGTGTCTGCTGACAGGTGATCTTGACCGTTTGCCAGGTGAGTTTGACCGCGCAGGACAGGTTCCCAGGGTTCAGCGGCAGAGTTCCATGATGGTGTCGTCGAAGTCGGGAAATTCCTCGGCGGCCTGCTCAAGCACGGTAGCGGCCTGGCTGGCAGCCGTTGCGGCGCGAACCGCGGCAGAACAAGCTCCCGGGCTACGTCCTGGTCCGTATGGACATGACGAACGAGTCC
>NZ_JBEZLR010000198.1:0-5515 GCF_040652275.1 Streptomyces sp. NPDC048275 | reverse complement strand
CCGGCGGACGCCACTGTGGCCATGCCCGCGCCCCTGCGTAGCGTGGGCCTCACGACCGAGGACAGTGTTGGGCGGCATGAGCCGCGCGTCCTGCTCCCCTGGCCGTCACGGCTTCGCGACGGGGCCAGGGTTTGTTTGTCAAACCGGTCGTTGTTGCTGGGCGGCTTTGGTATGGGCGAGTCGGTAGGAATCGCTGCCGGTCTCGATGATGTTGCCGCCGAAGGTGAGGCGGTCCACGATGGCCGCGCAGAGCCGGGGGTCGGTGAACGTCTTGGTCCACGAGGAGAAGGCCTCGGGCCATGCTGTTCTTTTCCTTGCGTACGTCCCGCCCTTGATCGGCCATTCGGCGCGGACGGCTGGGCGGCTCAAGGTCGTCAGTTCTGGCGCGCCTTCTCGGCGGCCATGGGGAGTTCCAGGCGGGGCCCGGGGAAGCGTTCGCGCAGGAGCCGGTCGTGTGTCACCACGACCAGCGTGCCGGTGTAGCGGGCCAGGGCTGCCTCGATCTCTTCCACCAAGGCGGGAGCCAAGTGGTTCGTCGGCTCGTCGAGCAGTAGCAGATCGAGTGGCCCGGCCGTCACGAGCCGGGCCAGTTCGAGCTTGCGGCGCTGCCCGACGGACAGGTTCCTTATGGGAACAGCAAGGTCGGCGGCCTGGAAAAGGCCGAGCGCAAGGAGTGCGTCGGCGTGCTCGTCGGGCTGCCCCGCCTTGTCGGCTGCGAATGCCGCGAGCAGCGTTCGGGCATCGAAGGCGTCGTCGGGCGCGCTTTGTTGACGTAGGAATCCAACCCGGCGCGGTCGGCGCACGATACCGGCGTCAGGCGTCAGTTCCCCTGCCAGCAACTGGAGAAGGGTGCTTTTGCCGACACCGTTAGGGCCGGTGACGAGGAGTCGGTCACCGGGGGCGAGTTTCAGGGACGGAACCTGCAACCGCCCTTTGACCAGGACGTCTTCCAGGTGCGCTGCCGTTGATGTTTCCTCGGCGGTTGGCGTGCCTTCGACGCGGCCTGTGAAGCGCAGTGGCCTCGGAGGTGGCGGCACGGGGTGCTCCGTGAGCCGTTGCAATCGCTCGCGTGCGTTCCGGATGCGGCTTTGTGCGCCGTGTGCCCGTGAGCGCGCTCGAAAAGTGCCGGCGCCGCTGAACGCCCACGGCCCCTTGCGGGGGATCTGGGCCAGCAGCCCGATGCTGGAGTCGGCGAGGTGTTCCTGTCGGGCGACCTCATTGCGCCATTGCTCGTGATCCCACACCCACCGGGCCCGGGCCGCCGCCTTGGCGGCGAGGAAGCCAGCGTATCCATTGCCGTAGCGCCGTACCGTGCGCTGATCGTGGTCCACTTCCAGGATGGTGTCGGTGACGCGTTCCAGGAACGCCCGATCGTGCGTGGCCACGATGACCGTGCCCCGATGACGGTGCAGATGTCCTTCGAGCCAGGCCACGGCCTCGTCGTCCAGATCGTTGGTCGGCTCGTCGAGCAGCAGCAGTTCGGGGGCCAAGGCCAGGGTCGCGGCGAGCGCGAGCCGGGAGCGCTGCCCTCCGGAGAGGGTGCTCAGCACACGCCCCCGGTCCAGTGGCGCGTGCTCGCCGAGCCGGCGCAGGCTCACCTCGACCCGGCGATCCGCTCCGTGCCCGCCCCGCGCATCGAACTCGGCCACCAGCGCGGCGTAGCGCTCGAACTCAGCAGTGCCGGCCGTGCCGAGTGTGGCCTCGGCGACACGAATACGGTGCTCCAGAGCGCGCAGTTCGCCCAGTACGTGATCCACGGCATCGCCCACGCGCGCCGAACCGGGCAGATCGAGAGTCTGGCGAAGGTGGCCGATCCCGCCCGGTGCGATGACGGTCAGGCTGCCGTTGTCGACAGGCTCCTGTCCTGCTAGCAGCCGCAGGAGCGTGGACTTCCCAGAGCCGTTGTCCCCGACGATCCCGACCTTTTCGCCCGGCCGGACAGAGAGAGACACGCGGTCCAGCACGTTGCGGTCGCCGTAGCGCTTGGTCACCTCGGCAAGAGCGATCTGAGACGTGGTGAGAGGAGAGGCAGTGACGGTGGTGCCGACGGAAGCACAGTGCAAGAGCAGTCCTTTGCTCGGCGAACAGGATCGTGTGGCAAGCAGAAGGAGCACCAGCTGCCGGCCGACGAACAAGAAGTTAGACGATACGGTCCGTCTCGTCAAGGGGACCTCGAGGTAGCCCCGTCTTCGGCATGCTGGAGGCGGGCGAGGTCTGCGACACCTTCTCCCGCCTCCCGCCCCGCGCTCTGGGTCTCTCCCCGCTCTCGCCCGAGCAGGCCGACTCCCTCGCCGCCAGCCTGGCTGCCCTCGGGCACTCCCTCCGACTCAGGACACTAGGCGAAGGACGGCACCCAGACGCCGACGCAATCGAGGACCGGCTCCTGGACGCGGGGGAGAGCCCGGCCGCTGCGAGACGAGCAACCGTACTCGGAAGGCCAGTTGGACACATCGCCTCCCCGATGCGCGCCCTGGATTTGGTGTTCTGGGCGCCGGACCGGTGTGGGGTGTGCACCGCACTACACGGCCGTGGTGCTGTCACGGATCCTGCGCCCGCCCCCGCAGTGCGGCGGCGGGCGCAGGATCCACCCGTGCCTAACCGCAGTCGTTGTCAGCCCGCAGGTCAACGGCCCCTACCTCTGCAAGATCTAATGCGACGGGACAGCCTGCACCTCGTTGGCGTTGAAACGCCGACGCCTGGAAGGCCAAGCGGCCGCGGCGGGAACAGCCGGTCCGGCCTGCACGGTTGCATCGACCGAGGGACCGGCGCCGCACGGGCGGGGAACACGGAGACCACAAGGTTGTCCGCGCCACCAGGATCCGGGCCCCTGGATCGCGGTACGCCCGCCGCGCACTTGGACCAAGACGTATTTCTGCAGGAGGACTGTCTCATGACCGACCGGCCCTTGACGCTCATGGCAGTACACGCCCACCCCGACGACGAGGCCACCGGAACCGGAGGGGTCCTCGCGCGGTACGCGGCGGAAGGCATCCGCACGATTCTCGTGACGTGTACCGACGGCGGTTGCGGTGACGGACCCGGGGGTGTCAAGCCGGGCGATCCCGGGCACGATCCGTCGGCCGTCGCCCTGATGCGCCGTCACGAACTAGAGGAGAGCTGCGACGCCCTGAAGATCAGCGATCTGGAGATGCTGGACTATGCCGACTCCGGGATGATGGGCTGGCCGAGCAACGACGCCCCTGGATCCTTCTGGCAGACCCCAGTGCAGGAAGGCGCGGCCCGACTCGCAGAACTCATGCGGCACTACCGACCTGATGTGGTCGTCACCTACGACGAGAACGGCTTCTACGGCCACCCCGACCACATCCAGGCCCACCGCATCACGATGGCGGCGCTGGAGATGACCGCGCTGACGCCGAAGGTGTACTGGACCACGATGCCCCGCTCGATGATGCAGCGGTTCGGCGAGATCATGCGCGAGTTCCATGAGGACATGCCGGAGCCGGATCCTGCCGAGGCCGCCGCTATGGCCGAGATCGGCCTCCCCGACGATGAGATCACCACGTGGGTGGACACCACCGCGTTCAGCGGCCAGAAGTTCGACGCGCTGGCCGCGCACGCCAGTCAGGGCGAGAACATCTTCTTCCTCAAGATGGGCAAGGAGAGGTTCGGCGAGATGATGGGCATGGAGACCTTCGTACGGGTCCAGGACGCCACCGGCGCGGCCATGCCCGAGAACGATCTCTTCGCCGGACTGCGCTGATCGGCCCAGCCGACGGGGCCCGGGAAGCGCATCGACCGCACGGTGCGATCGAGCGGGTCACACACCCGGAGGCTTGTCCACGCGAGTTCCGCTCCGGCAGCCCGCGTCCAGGGCCCTCGCCCACGGCGTCGACGCGTGCCCGCACTTCCGACCCGACACCGCGCTCGTCCCCAAACCACCTGGCAACCGCGAAGGTAGGAGACCTGCGGGCTGCTGACTCGGAAGGTGCAGGACAGCCCAGGTCACAAGCCCGGCGGTCTGCTCCGATCAAGACAGACCGCCGAGGAAGCGACACGAAGCTGCGATTCGATGTCTTCCGCGACTCGCAAACTTCGGCAGGAAGGCTGGCCCGTTGTCCCCGTCACAGGGGGAGGTGAGGTTGCGTAGTTGGTCGACCAGGGCGGGCTGGGGGAGGGGGATGGTGCCGATTTCGGAGTGGTGTTGGCGGGTGGGCCCGGCCGGCGGCGCCACCGCAGTCGGCGCCGCCCATCTGCGTGATGTTGCCGAGCGGCTCATTGCGGCGGGCCAGTGGCAGCCCGGATACCCGGGCATCGTCAAGCGGGAAGCGGCGTTGGACGGCCCGTCGACCAGTCCCACCCACACCCCTCTTCGCAATGCAGACACATCAAGCCCACACGCTGATCACGTTCGGTATGCTCCAGGCGCTCCAATCGCACCATTGAGGGGGGAATTTCTCATGCCTACGCGTATGCGTCATGTTCTGACCGCGGCCGCTGCAGCGGGCGCGGTCGCCGTGTTGGCTGCCGGTCCGGCCCAGGCCACCGAGTACTCGTCCGCGCTGAAGGTCAAGGGCGTCCAGTACGACGCCCCGGGCGCGGACTCCAACCGGTGTTCCGGTGGCAATACCAAGGACGAGTACCTGACGATCAAGAACTACTCGCGCACCGCGACGGTGAACCTCAAGGGCTACGTCGTCAAGGACGCCGCGGGCAACAAGTTCACCTTCACCGCCAGCCACAAGCTCGAGCCCGGCGACTACGTGAAGCTGCGTGGCGGCCGCGGCACCGACTCCGACGCCGGCAACGTCGTCTACCGCCAGAACTGCAACTTCATCTGGAACAACGACAAGGACACCATCTACCTGATCAAGCCCAACGGTTCACGGGCCGACGCGCACTCCTACACCAAGCGCGCCGACGACACGGACAGCAACGGCTACATCAACTACCACGGCTGACCGCCCGGGCAGGCCGGGCCGTCCCGGAACGGGGACGGCCCGGAAGCCGTACGGGCCCCACCGCCTCCGGCAGGCGGTGGGGCCCGTCTCGTGTCCCGCCGGCAGCGCAGCCACGCCCCTCGCCACCGATGTCGTCCCAGCTCCGCCCGTACGTACACGCCCGTCGCAGGCCCGTCAGGGGTGTGCGGGCCGCGTGGGGGGTGGCGCCGCATTCCCGGTGACTGTCAGGGCCACCGGTCTGCGTCGCCTCGCCCACCGTCGGTCACGTGGCGGAAGCCGGGAGACGATCTGCATCGTCGATGGGCGTGCGGCCGTCGCCCTGGTCTTGACGTTGAGGTGAGCAGTCCTGCCGCTGCGTGTTGTCCTGGGGCCCGGCCGTGACGGCCCAAATGATTTGTTCTAGGCCGCCCCGCCCGTGATTCACGGTCACTTGGCATGTCTGATGGCCAGACGGCGGATCGGCCTGGGCTGCGGCGGGGGAGGCGGAGGTCAGGGCTGCTGCAAGGCTGATGACGGCTGCCGCAGCCGCGCTTGCGACAGAGCGGTGCAGACAGTGCAATCGCAGGGTTTTCATGATCACACCCTGGGCTGAG
>NZ_JBEZLR010000197.1:0-5536 GCF_040652275.1 Streptomyces sp. NPDC048275 | reverse complement strand
GCGTCGCCGTCCTTCAGGTTGTCCTTGATGGACTCCTCGTAGACCTGGGCCTGGATCGGGTCCGGAACCAGGATCATGATGACGTCGGCCTCGGCAGCGGCCTCCGACGGGCTCACCACGCGCAGCCCCTGCTCCTCGGCCTTCGCCTTGGACTTGGAGCCCTCGTGCAGACCGACCCGGACGTCGACGCCCGAGTCACGGAGCGACAGCGCGTGGGCGTGGCCCTGGCTGCCGTAACCGATGACCGCGACCTTGCGGTCCTGGATGATGGACAGGTCGGCGTCGTCGTCGTAGAACAGCTCGGCCATGGGAAACACCTTTCCCTCACGGTGGAAGAAGTTCCCGAGGCGGCACCTGCGCCGGGACAAAGGTGGGGGAGGCGCTGCGCCTTCGGGGGGGGGAGGAGAACAGGAAGCGACGACAACAGAGCGTCTGTCCCTGCGTGATGCTGCTCGCGCGGGCGTCTCGGGCGTTTGCTCGGCTGACTATGTCCGGTCTGCCAGGCACACTCCTGACGGGACCAAACCGGTTTGCGCCCGTTGGCCAGCAGGGAAAACACTATCCCACACTTTTCGTTGACGACCTGGCGAACAGTTCAACCATGTGTGCGGTCGTGGCCTAAGGTGAGCGCGGGCTGGCCGCTCAGCTCCGGAAAGCAATCGTGTGACGTCATGGAGCGGGCGGCGATCGGCACGGGCCCGGCCCGGTCATCACCTCATTCTCCATGAGATGGAACGCGTATGCACACTCTGTCCCGTATAGGAGCCGTTGGCGCTCTGCTCGCCGGTCTGTCCCTTCCCGGGGTCGCGTATGCCACCCCGGGGGGTCCTGGCGTGACCGGCAAGGTCATCGCCCAGTACACCATCGGCGGGAACGACTACATTCTGCGGGAGGTCACCATCCCGCCGGGTCAGGCGACCGGCTGGCACTTCCACGACGGCACCCTGTACGCGCAGGTCAAGCAGGGGAACCTCAGCCACTTCGATTCCACGTGCGCTTCCGACGGGGTGTACCCCCAGGGCAGTTTCCTGAAGGAGCCCTCCGGCGCCGACCGCGTGCACCTCGGCCAGAACCTCGGCGCCACGGACGTCGTGCTGGAGGTTCTCTACGTCCTGCCGCACGGCGCCCCCTTCTCCCGTGACGCCCCCAACCCGGGCTGTGACTTCGAGTAGCCCTTCTTCGGGGCGGTGCCGGTGCGCCGCCCCACGGCGCGTGGCTGATCAACACCGGCTCCCCCGGGCCCGGAGCGCCGCGGCCGCCGGATGCCTCGCGCTGTGGGCGAGGGGGTTCGCCGGCCACGGCGGGCCCGTACGGGTCGCCGCATCGCTGCGGGGTTGTCACATCTCCGGTGGCTGTTCGGTCAATGCGGGTGGTGGCTTGCGCGCCGCTCGCGCAGGCCCTCGCAGTGAGGAAGGGAGTACGTATGGCCTCGGGATCCAGGGACCACCGACGCATCCGCGGGACAACTGCCCATGCTTTCCCGGTCGGCAGGGCCGGCCTCAGGGCATTCGCATCTCCCGACCCCAGCCGTCGCCCATGGCCGTCCGAAGGCCGCCTGCGTGTCCCGTCCGGCGCGCGTGCACGCTCCCGTACCACGAAGTGTGCTGATGCGGTGACGCGTGGCTTGGTCGCGGCGTCGGTCGCAGGCCGTTCCTGGCAGCGAACGGCTGAGCCGCACGGTGCCCTTGTGCCCATGGGCACCCACTCCGGTTTCGTACGACTCCCGGCTTGAGCCGCAGAAAGACGCATGATGCCACGACGAGACCCTGACCAGCCCTCCGACCCGGCCGCCGCCAGTGTGTCTCTGGCAACCGAGGCCGCCCTGCTCGAGGCCCGTCTCCGCATGCTTCAGGAGGCAATTGACACTGTTGATGCACGCATCAAGGCGGTCTCCGACGCACTGCACCTGCTGCATCGCGCGCCCTCCGCCTCTGCCCAGGCCTCAGACAGTGAAAATCACCGCACATCACCCGGCCGGTAGGACGCCGACAGCCTCGCGGACGACGCGTGCCAGGAGAGGGCGGAAGGCCTCCCTGCCCTGCTGGCGATCGGCGTGCCGGTCCCGCGTCTCCGGCATGATCCGCCGGACAGGCCCTGCGGGGAATTGCCGGTCGGCAGCAGGACCCGGACCGACGAGGGCGGTGGGCGGCGTGGTTCGTCCACCGGTTCTGTCGGGCCTCGCCACCAGAACGGCGGACAGCGGACCGTCGGTTGCTGACAGCGAGTGCTTTCATACCCATTGCGTCTGCCGCGAACAGTGGCAATAATTGTTGCGATACTGTTCAACACGTGCCGGACCATCCTCAGGATTCCCGGCGGACCGCCGTTCCCGCCGCCTCGAGGGCAGCCTTCCGACCACCACGGTGACCTGCCCTGTCTCGTGCTTCGTCATCAGTGAGGTCTGTCTCTTGACGAAGCCGTGGGGGTCCGTCTGGTGCATCTACATCCCGGATGGGCCACTGCATATGATGGCGGAGGGCACCCGTTCCCGCATGGGGACCGAGCGGCACGGTAAGTGAGCCGGGGCGTGGCATGAAGGGCTGAGGATGAGAGGAACACATGGTCTCTGTAACCCGCACGGCGCATAACATTGAGATCACCGCCGAGGGCCTTCAAGAAGATCTGGCTCGTCTGCAGGTCCAGAAGCAGGCGTTGGAAAGGGAACTGGCTGCGGTCGTGGCGCATCTCGGCTCGGTGCAGCGGGCCCTCAGTGCCCTCGAGACCCTGATGCTCAACCCGGTCTCTGCGGCCTCGGCGGGCACGGCGGGCACGGCCGGTGCTGCAACCGCGGAGCGGGGCCAGGCTGTGGCGCCCGTCGCACCGCAGATTGACAGTGCTCCTTCCGAGTCTGTGGACGTCCCGGCGAAGTCCGCGCTGGGGGCTCAGGAGCCGAAGAGCGGCAAGGACGCAGAACGTGCCGCCGCAGGCACCGACACGGACGGGCAGAAGAAATACGGCCAGCTCACCGAGCAGATCATGGAGTACTTCGCGGGCGTCGGCGAGGTCGACGTGCGGGCCCGTGATGTTGCCGCGGCTCTCGGCCGTGACACCGACAGCGGAAGCATCAACGGAGTCCGCAGCACCCTCGACCGTCTTGTCGGTGCCTCCCGTGTCCAGCGAACCGGCCGGGGCCTTTACCGCGCCAGGCGTTCCTAGGTCCTGTCGTCACATTCCCGCCTGCCCTCCGGGCGGACGACGGGAATGTGGCGACAGGACCTAGGCGTACCTCCTTGGCCGGCACGGCGTCACGGTGCAACGGCGGGCGGTCCTCTCTGCCCCGGTGCAGCGTGGAGGGAACCCAGGAAGGTGAAGCACACCTTGTGCCCGCATGGCCTCGAGCCATGGCGCGGTCGTTACGCGAAAGCGGCGGGCAGCAGTCGCGTCCATGGGATGCGTTGCAACCCTGCAAACCCTCGGGATGGAGCCCCATGAACATCATCGCCCGCTGTCCTGCGCCCCTTCGCCAGGTGGCGGCGCTGTGAGGACGGTGGCTCCCTTCGGCTCATGGCACTCCCCCATCAGCAGCCGAATCGCCACGGCAGGTCTGGCCGCCGGGCAGATCGCGGCACCCGCGTACGTCGGCACGGTCGGCGACGAGGTGTGGTGGGTGCAACCGCGACCCGAGGAAGACGGCCGCACAGCGCTCGTCCGCCGACGCGCGGACGGTGTGACGCAGTCACTGCTGCCCGCCCCTTGGGATGTGCGCAGCCGGGTCATCGAGTACGGCGGCCGCCCCTGGGCCGCCGCGCACACCGAGGCGGGAACGCTTGTTGTCTTTGTCCACTGCGGGGACCAGCGGCTGTACGCCTTCCGGGTCGAGCGGGATCTGCCCAGCGCTCCCCATCCGCTGACTCCCCTGTCGCCGGTAGGCGCAGGCCTTCGCTGGGCCGAGCCGATGGTGGATCTCGAACGGGGCGAAGTCCGCTGTGTGCTCGAGGAGTTCACCGGCAAGGGTGCCGGTGACGTCCGGCGAGTCCATGCCGCGGTGCCCCTGAACGGGGCGGCGGCCGCGGACCGCTCTGCCGTCCGGGAGCTGTCGCCCCCGGCACACCGCTTTGTCTCCCAGGCGCGGTTGTCGCCCGACGGACGCCGTGCCGTATGGCTTGGCTGGGATCACCCCCACATGCCCTGGGACGCGGCTGAACTGCGCATAGCCGAGGTGAGCGACGACGGCTTCCTGCGGCAGGCCCGGACGCTGACGGGCGGGCCCGGCGATCCGGTGGCCCAGGCGGAATGGTCATCCAACGGCACACTGGTCGCGGCCTGTGAAGACACCGGGTGGTGGAACCTGTACGCGGTGGACCCCGACAGCGGGGACAGGCGGCCGCTGTATCGGGCCAGTGAAGAGTTCGCCGGCCTTCAGCGCTTGGGACACCGGTGGTTCTGGCCGCTGTCCGACGGCCGCCTCGCCGTCCTGCACGGAGTGGGAGGACAGCGACTCGCCGTCCTGGACCTCGATCGCGGGGAACTCGTCGACGTACCGGGGCCGGCAAACGAATGGCTGCCCCATCTCGATGCCGCCGAGGACCGGATCGTCGGCGTGGCCGCCGGACGTCACACCCCCTACGAGGTGGTGGAGGTGAACACGGCTTCGCCGGCAGTCCGGGTCGTGAGTCCTGAGCCCAGGTTCACGGTGGACGCCGAATACCTGCCGGCACCCGTGCCCCGTACCTTCGCCGGCCCTGGAGGCCAAGCGGTCCAGGCCCAGGTGTATTCCCCGCGCAACCCCGGATTCACGGGCCCGCCGAACGAGGTGCCTCCGCTGGTGATCTGGGCGCACGGCGGTCCAGGTCTCAGAGCTCCCCTCGCTCTCAATCCGGAGATCGCGTACTTCACCTCCCGAGGCATCGCCGTGGCCGAAGTCAACTACGGGGGCACACCCGGATACGGACGTGCCTATCGTGAACGGCTGCGCGGGCAGTGGGGCGTGGTGGACGTCGAGGACTGCGCCGCCGTCGCACGGGCCCTGATCGACGAAGGTACGGCGGCCGCGGGACGCGTGGCGATCCGCGGCGGCAGCGCCGGAGGGTTCACCGCGGCACTCTCGGTCGCGGCGGGCGATCTCTACGCCTGTGCCACCCACTTCTATCCCGTGATGGATCTTCTCTCTCTCGCCGAAGGAGGGACCCACGACTTCGAGTCGCACTATCTGGACTCGCTCATCGGCCCGAAGCACCACACGGACCTCTACCGTGCCCGGTCGCCGATCCATCACGCAGACCGCATCGGCGTACCGCTGCTCCTTTTGCAGGGAACGCAGGACGTGGTCTGCCCGCCCTCTCAGGCCGAATCCTTTGTGCGTGCGCTTTCCCTGCAGGAAGGGCAGTTCGTGTCCCTCACCTTCGAAGGTGAGGGACACGGCTTCCGCCGACAGTCGACCCTGATGGCGTGCCTGGAAGAGGAACTGCGGTTCTACGCCGGGGTGTTCGGCTTCGCGGTGTCCTAAGGGCTTGCAGATCATTAACACGTCGTCTTGATCTTGTTGTGGGGCTCGCCTGTTTGGGCAAGGACTCGAGCCTGGAGGGCCGCGAGGGCG
>NZ_JBEZLR010000196.1:0-5645 GCF_040652275.1 Streptomyces sp. NPDC048275 | reverse complement strand
GGCACATTGTGAGACACCGCCTCTTTCTATTTTTCAGGTATCCCAGCAAGTGATCAGGATCTCTCTTCATGGCGTTCTATACATCGTAGATTCCATCAGTCGACAGTCTGCTAAGCCATGTTTTTCACTGGAGTGTGGTTCATTCATATCCATTGATACCTCGAAGTATTTTATATATCCTAACCTATTATGTAAATTTTAACATTTAAATTGTTATATCATTTTATTATTATGTTACAAAACAAAAAAGCCGAGGAATAAATCCTCGACTTTTCTAGGTGCCTAGCGACGTCCTACTCTCACAGGGGGAAGCCCCCAACTACCATCGGCGCTAAAGAGCTTAACTTCCGTGTTCGGTATGGGAACGGGTGTGACCTCTTTGCCATCATCACTAGACTATTATCGGCTTTCAATATACATCGTATTTCTTCGTCAGCTTCTGTCGTTCAGTCAGTCACGTACTTGAGTACGCTCCTTCCCTCTCTCCATCGCTTCCTCGAACTACTTGTATCTTGAAACCCTTGGTTGAAAGAATTGTTCTTTCAAAACTGGATAAACGGTGCATTGAATGTTTCAAACATTTTGGTTAAGTCCTCGATCGATTAGTATTCGTCAGCTCCATGTGTCACCACACTTCCACCTCGAACCTATCTACCTCATCGTCTTTGAGGGATCTTACTTACTTGCGTAATGGGAAATCTCATCTTGAGGGGGGCTTCATGCTTAGATGCTTTCAGCACTTATCCCGTCCACACATAGCTACCCAGCGATGCCTTTGGCAAGACAACTGGTACACCAGCGGTGTGTCCATCCCGGTCCTCTCGTACTAAGGACAGCTCCTCTCAAATTTCCTACGCCCACGACGGATAGGGACCGAACTGTCTCACGACGTTCTGAACCCAGCTCGCGTACCGCTTTAATGGGCGAACAGCCCAACCCTTGGGACCGACTACAGCCCCAGGATGCGATGAGCCGACATCGAGGTGCCAAACCTCCCCGTCGATGTGGACTCTTGGGGGAGATAAGCCTGTTATCCCCGGGGTAGCTTTTATCCGTTGAGCGATGGCCCTTCCATGCGGAACCACCGGATCACTAAGCCCGTCTTTCGACCCTGCTCGACTTGTAGGTCTCGCAGTCAAGCTCCCTTATGCCTTTACACTCTACGAATGATTTCCAACCATTCTGAGGGAACCTTTGGGCGCCTCCGTTACCTTTTAGGAGGCGACCGCCCCAGTCAAACTGTCCGCCTGACACTGTCTCCTGCCCCGCTAAGGGGCATGGGTTAGAATTTCAATACAACCAGGGTAGTATCCCACCGACGCCTCCTTCGAAGCTGGCGCTCCGAGATCTCTGGCTCCTACCTATCCTGTACAAGTTGTACCAAAATTCAATATCAGGCTACAGTAAAGCTCCACGGGGTCTTTCCGTCCTGTCGCGGGTAACCTGCATCTTCACAGGTACTATAATTTCACCGAGTCTCTCGTTGAGACAGTGCCCAGATCGTTACGCCTTTCGTGCGGGTCGGAACTTACCCGACAAGGAATTTCGCTACCTTAGGACCGTTATAGTTACGGCCGCCGTTTACTGGGGCTTCAATTCGCAGCTTCGCTTGCGCTAACCACTCCTCTTAACCTTCCAGCACCGGGCAGGCGTCAGCCCCTATACGTCACCTTACGGTTTTGCAGAGACCTGTGTTTTTGCTAAACAGTCGCCTGGGCCTATTCACTGCGGCTCTCATGCGCTTGCACGCTCAAGAGCACCCCTTCTCCCGAAGTTACGGGGTCATTTTGCCGAGTTCCTTAACGAGAGTTCTCTCGCACACCTTAGGATTCTCTCCTCGACTACCTGTGTCGGTTTGCGGTACGGGCACCTCTCACCTCGATAGAGGCTTTTCTTGGCAGTGTGAAATCAGGAACTTCGTCCATACGGACTCGCCATCACAGCTCAACGTTACAGTGTGCGGATTTGCCTACACACACGCCTTACTGCTTGGACGCGCATATCCAACAGCGCGCTTACCCTATCCTACTGCGTCCCCCCATTTCTCAAACGGTGAGGAGGTGGTACAGGAATATCAACCTGTTGTCCATCGCCTACGCCTATCGGCCTCGGCTTAGGTCCCGACTAACCCTGAGCGGACGAGCCTTCCTCAGGAAACCTTAGTCATACGGTGGACGGGATTCTCACCCGTCTTTCGCTACTCATACCGGCATTCTCACTTCTAAGCGCTCCACCAGTCCTTCCGGTCTGACTTCAACGCACTTAGAACGCTCTCCTACCACTGACATCGTAGATGTCAATCCACAGCTTCGGTGAATCGTTTAGCCCCGATACATTTTCGGCGCAGCGTCACTCGACCAGTGAGCTATTACGCACTCTTTAAATGATGGCTGCTTCTAAGCCAACATCCTGGTTGTCTGTGCAACGCCACATCCTTTTCCACTTAACGATTACTTTGGGACCTTAGCTGGTGGTCTGGGCTGTTTCCCTTTTGACTACGGATCTTATCACTCGCAGTCTGACTCCCGTGTATAAATATCTGGCATTCGGAGTTTGTCTGAATTCGGTAAACCGGGATGGCCCCCTAGTCCAAACAGTGCTCTACCTCCAGTATTCTCATCACGAGGCTAGCCCTAAAGCTATTTCGGAGAGAACCAGCTATCTCCAAGTTCGATTGGAATTTCTCCGCTACCCACACCTCATCCCCGCACTTTTCAACGTGCGTGGGTTCGGGCCTCCAGTAAGTGTTACCTCACCTTCACCCTGGACATGGGTAGATCACCTGGTTTCGGGTCTACGACCACGTACTAATTCGCCCTATTCAGACTCGCTTTCGCTGCGGCTCCGCCTTCTAAAGCTTAACCTCGCACGTAATCGTAACTCGCCGGTTCATTCTACAAAAGGCACGCTATCACCCATTAACGGGCTCTAACTACTTGTAGGCACACGGTTTCAGGATCTATTTCACTCCCCTTCCGGGGTGCTTTTCACCTTTCCCTCACGGTACTGGTTCACTATCGGTCACTAGGTAGTATTTAGCCTTGGGAGATGGTCCTCCCGGATTCCGACGGAATTTCACGTGTTCCGCCGTACTCAGGATCCACTCAGGAGAGAACGAACTTTCGACTACAGGGCTTTTACCTGCTCTGGCGGACCTTTCCAAGTCGCTTCATCTAACTCGCTCTTTTGTAACTCCGTATAGAGTGTCCTACAACCCCAAGAGGCAAGCCTCTTGGTTTGGGCTCTTCCCGTTTCGCTCGCCGCTACTCAGGGAATCGATTTTTCTTTCTCTTCCTCCAGGTACTTAGATGTTTCAGTTCCCTGGGTCTGCCATCAAAACGCTATGTATTCACGTCAAGATACTACGCGATTAAACGTAGTGGGTTCCCCCATTCGGAAATCTCCGGATCAAAGCTCACTTACAGCTCCCCGAAGCATATCGGTGTTAGTGCCGTCCTTCATCGGCTCCTAGTGCCAAGGCATTCGCCGTGCGCCCTTAATAACTTAACCAAGTTATTAAGCCTATAAAAAAACTTAAAAAATAAATGTGTTTGTTACAATTTCAATGTCGTTTTATCCAGTTTTCAAAGAACAAGTTTTGAAGTATTTCATTCAGAAGAATGAACCTTCAAAACTGAACGCAAAACGTAATCTTACAAACCCTAGGTTTGTATTCCGAAAATATCCTTAGAAAGGAGGTGATCCAGCCGCACCTTCCGATACGGCTACCTTGTTACGACTTCACCCCAATCATCTATCCCACCTTCGGCGGCTGGCTCCAAAAAGGTTACCCCACCGACTTCGGGTGTTACAAACTCTCGTGGTGTGACGGGCGGTGTGTACAAGGCCCGGGAACGTATTCACCGCGGCATGCTGATCCGCGATTACTAGCGATTCCGGCTTCATGTAGGCGAGTTGCAGCCTACAATCCGAACTGAGAACGACTTTATCGGATTAGCTCCCTCTCGCGAGTTGGCAACCGTTTGTATCGTCCATTGTAGCACGTGTGTAGCCCAGGTCATAAGGGGCATGATGATTTGACGTCATCCCCACCTTCCTCCGGTTTGTCACCGGCAGTCACCTTAGAGTGCCCAACTAAATGATGGCAACTAAGATCAAGGGTTGCGCTCGTTGCGGGACTTAACCCAACATCTCACGACACGAGCTGACGACAACCATGCACCACCTGTCACCGTTGTCCCCGAAGGGAAAACCATATCTCTACAGTGGTCAACGGGATGTCAAGACCTGGTAAGGTTCTTCGCGTTGCTTCGAATTAAACCACATGCTCCACCGCTTGTGCGGGCCCCCGTCAATTCCTTTGAGTTTCAGTCTTGCGACCGTACTCCCCAGGCGGAGTGCTTAATGCGTTAGCTGCAGCACTAAGGGGCGGAAACCCCCTAACACTTAGCACTCATCGTTTACGGCGTGGACTACCAGGGTATCTAATCCTGTTTGCTCCCCACGCTTTCGCGCCTCAGCGTCAGTTACAGACCAGAAAGTCGCCTTCGCCACTGGTGTTCCTCCAAATCTCTACGCATTTCACCGCTACACTTGGAATTCCACTTTCCTCTTCTGCACTCAAGTCCCCCAGTTTCCAATGACCCTCCACGGTTGAGCCGTGGGCTTTCACATCAGACTTAAAGGACCGCCTGCGCGCGCTTTACGCCCAATAATTCCGGACAACGCTTGCCACCTACGTATTACCGCGGCTGCTGGCACGTAGTTAGCCGTGGCTTTCTAATAAGGTACCGTCAAGGTACAGCCAGTTACTACTGTACTTGTTCTTCCCTTACAACAGAGTTTTACGATCCGAAAACCTTCTTCACTCACGCGGCGTTGCTCCATCAGGCTTTCGCCCATTGTGGAAGATTCCCTACTGCTGCCTCCCGTAGGAGTCTGGGCCGTGTCTCAGTCCCAGTGTGGCCGATCACCCTCTCAGGTCGGCTACGCATCGTCGCCTTGGTGAGCCGTTACCTCACCAACTAGCTAATGCGCCGCGGGCCCATCTTATAGCGACAGCCGAAACCGTCTTTCAGTATTTCACCATGAAGTAAAATAGATTATTCGGTATTAGCCCCGGTTTCCCGGAGTTATCCCAAACTATAAGGTAGGTTGCCCACGTGTTACTCACCCGTCCGCCGCTAACGTCGAAGGAGCAAGCTCCTTCTCTGTTCGCTCGACTTGCATGTATTAGGCACGCCGCCAGCGTTCGTCCTGAGCCAGGATCAAACTCTCCATAAAAGAAATTTGATTAGCTCAAATTGTTTTGCTGGCATCATGTTTGATGTCCAAAATTTTGTTTCGTTCACTAACTCAAGGTTAGCTACTAAAAACTTTATTGATTACGTTTTGCTTGTTCAGTTTTCAAGGTTCATTTATTTTGATTGGTGGAGCCTAGCGGGATCGAACCGCTGACCTCCTGCGTGCAAGGCAGGCGCTCTCCCAGCTGAGCTAAGGCCCCTAAATTTAAGAAAAAATGGTCGGAATGACAGGATTCGAACCTACGACCCCTTGGTCCCAAACCAAGTGCTCTACCAAGCTGAGCTACATTCCGATAAATATTAATTTGGCGCGCCCGGCAGGAGTCGAACCCACAACCTTCTGATCCGTAGTCAGACGCTCTATCCAATTGAGCTACGGGC
>NZ_JBEZLR010000195.1:0-6106 GCF_040652275.1 Streptomyces sp. NPDC048275 | reverse complement strand
TTTTGATCTAGACAGTCCAGATCATCGCAGGTGGGAGGCACCCTTCTTCCGCCGGAGCGTCAGGTCACGGCCTCAGCTGAACACATGAGGCCAAGCGCTACTACTACCGGGGAACACGCATCCCGACACCATGGCCGAGCACGGCATGAAGTGAACACCGACTCACGGGACTTGTGGAGAGCCCGGTGCGCTTAGCGGCGCACGCCGGGTTCGGGAGGCGACCCGGAGAAACGGGCTGGTCGAGAGGCCAGTACCGCGCTCCGGGTCGACCTCACTGCAATCGAGTGGAGGTGAAAGACCTTCTCCGCCGGGCCGTCGCAGCGGTCTGGTGAAGCTGGGGGCAGCCTGATCCGGGGAACGCCGGGGAGGGTGGCAAGCGGCCCCGACAACGGCGGGACGTGCCGGGACTACCGGACGGTGCGGGTCCGTCTAGCGAGGTCAGAAGGTGTACGCGAGGAACCAGCGCCTGACGCCCCGTAAGTACCGCCACTGGCCGACCTCTGCGTCCTGTTGGCCATGGCCGATGCCGCTTCTGCCGCCGTGGTGCGCGGCTCGGTGTCGCGCGCAATCGGCGGACAGCGCCAGGAGGTGACACCACACGAGACCGTTCGTTGAAGCCCGCGATGCAGATCAGCGCGGAGGCGGCTGGGGCGAGCGACGGGGGCCATCCGGGTGCCCCCAGGCCGTGTCGGCCGGCTGGCGTGTTACCGGCTGGCCATGCTGGGCCCGGATCGGCACCCTTCCCGGCGACAAGGAGCACAGCATGACGACGGACCCGGTCGGACGATTCCTGGCGGCCTTGGACCCGGATCACCGGGAGGCCGTCGGCGCCAAGCCGCGCAAAGAACAGGAACGGCTCGCGGCGGCCTGGGAACGTGAACTCGCATCGGACGTCGAGCTCGACACCCTCGACGAGTTGTCCCCGCCAGCGGCAGAGGCCGAGGCGGCCCGCCGTGTCCTGGACCGCGAACCCGGCTAGAGACCACTGCCTGCCATAGCCCGCGCGTAGGCCCCACCGCCCATACCTGTCGCCGCCATGCCGACCTCCCCGTTGAGCAGCATCGCGATCGCTTCCAACGAGGCGCTCACGGGCTGGAGCAAAACCTTCACCGATCTGTGGCTCTGCGCGGCGATCGTGGACCGGCTCACCTTCAACGCCACCCTCATCGAGACCGGCACCGAGTCCTACCTCTTGGCCCGCACCAAGGCGAACCAAGAACAACGAAACGAAGTAACGGCCCTACTCCGACGGCGGAACGATGTCTGCACGGCGGGACTGCGGGACCCCCGACTGCGGCAAGAGGTTCCGGGCGAGTACATCCAAGGCTTCTGATACCTCCCTCAGCCGATGCGGGTCATCAGATCCAAGTGCCACGGCGAGGGCATCCTCGATGCCGGCGGCGCGGACCTGCGCCACTCGCTCGGACACCTCGGCGACCTGACGCACCAGCACGCGGCGCCGGTCGACGGGATCCGGCGCCGTCTGCACCGATCCGGCTTCCTTGAGCCGGGCGATGGCCGAGGACACCTGGCTCTGCGGCAGGCCGGTGCGGGCGGCGATCTCACCGACGGCGGTGTCGGGATGAGCGGCGATGTCGCTGGCCACGATCAGCACCAGCCGGGCGCTGCCGGCATAGCGGCCGGCGCCGCCCGGAGGCTCCGGCAAGGCTTCCTCGCCGATCTTCATCAGGGCGCGCCCCAGCAGGAACAGCTCGACTCCGTTCACACCGCTCAACATATATCGAAATAGATTCATCGAGATTGATACATCTAGTTCGATGGAATAAGTTGGTCGAAGGACGGCGGAAGGACCGCCGCCTACAAGGGGGACCACCATGCCCAAGGCCACCGGCACGCTCGCCGTTCCCGGCGCAGTCCTGCACTACCAGGTCCGCGGCGCCGGCCCACTGCTGCTCATCTCGCAGAGCGGAGAAGGCGACGCCGACCGCACCACCGACCTCGTCGCCCACCTCACCGATTCCTACACCGTGGTCACCTACGACCGCCGCGGGCTGTCCCGCAGCCGACTCGACGCCCCCGAGCGAGGCGCAACACTGGCCGGGCACGCCGATGACGTCCACCGCCTGCTGGCCTCTCTCACCGACACCCCCGCCCTCATGCTCGGCTGCAGTCTCGGAGCCGTCATCGGCCTGCACGCCGCCGTGCAGCACCCCCAACAGATCCGCACCCTCATCGCCCACGAGCCCGTCGCCCCACGCCTGCTGCCCGACGACGAACGCGCCCGCCACGAGCGCGAACTCGCCGCCCTTCAGGACCTCTACCTCCGCGAGGGCCTGACCGCCGCACTCCCGGAGATCGCCAGGACCCTGGGCATCGACCCCGCCGCCACGGACACGGAACCCGATCTGACGCCCCAGCCGATGAACGCCCTACGCGCCGCCAACTTCGACTACTTCATCCGGCACGACTTCACCGCGATCATCCACGACACCCTCGACATCGCCGCGCTGAAGGGCGTCAGCACACATATCGTGCCCGCTACCGGGCGCACCACTCCGCGGACCGTCTTCGACTACCAGTCCGCGACAGCCCTGGCCACACTGCTCGACCGCGAACTACAGGAGTTGCCCGGCGGACACAACGGAAACACCAGCCACCCGCGTGCCTACGCAACACGCATCCGGGAGATCCTGAAGGCCGCAGGATGACGCAGAGCGGCCCGGCACAACACCCTGCCGGAAGGCTGAGTGAGGCAGGCTTCCACGGCCCCGGTGGTCCCGGAACAAACCGCCCTCCTGGTCCACTTCGCCGCCCTGACAGCGATCACGGGGAGCCGCGCCAGTCGGGGAAGGTTGTGTTCGATTGCCGAGTCCGAGCCGGGTTGTGCGGCAGTGCACGTCGAGTCCGCGGCGTGCAGTTCGACGGTCACGTTCGCCGAGCGGATACCAGGCTTTACCAGCACGTACGCCCGCTGCACCGACCAGCTGGGGCACTGCTGAACGCGATCGCATTGGCCCTGGCCGGACGATCGGGAGCGCGGCTGGCCACCACGCTGGGTATCGCGGCGGAACGGATGACGCCCTGACCCGCCTGGCGGCCTCCTCCGGGTCGTTCCACGTCTTGAGGCAGAAACGGCAGCCGGGCACGCCACCGCCCAGGACCAGAGCCTGCTGCTCGCATTCGGGGCGCCGACGGAGGGTCAGAACTGTTCTCGGGGGCTTTGGCCTCGTTGTCAGTAGTGTCCGTTAGCCTCACGACGTGGCGGCGGGGAACGCGCAAGCGGGCCATCACGTGCGCCAAGCCCTAAGAACTCCTCACAGAATGGGCCGCCCTCCGATTCCGCGCGCGGTGGGGCAAGGCGAGCGAGAAGATCACTATTCTGCACGAGTGCTCTCATACGACGAGTTGACTTCACCGGAGCGTGAGCTGTGGGACGCGTTCCCCGAGGGACGCCGCGTGGACCTGCGCACGGGTGTTCCCGAGAACGACCGTGTCACCGAGGGTGGGCAGTGGGGCCCGGGGCAGACGGTTCGGGCCGCCGTGATCGTGGCGCTCCTCCTGGGCGCGAACACCGCGCAACCGGGCGCCGTCGCGTGCCTGAGGCTCGCCGGGGCGCGGCTGTCCGGGCACCTCAATCTGGCCGGCGCGCAGATCGCTCACGCCCTCTGGCTCGAGGACTGCTGGTTCGAGGACCCGGTGGACCTTCTCGGAGCGTCGACGCAGACGCTCGTGATCACAGGCAGCCGGGTGCCGGGCATCGAAGCCCACTCGGCTCGTATCGAGGGAAACCTCGACCTGCGGCGCTCCGTCGTGGAAAGCCTCGCTTCCTCGCCCTTCAACCACGTGAGCACCGCCCTGTCGCTGAGCGACGCCCGGGTGACTGGCGGCGTACTCCTCAACGGGGCCGAGATCAACGCGCCCGGAGGATGGGCCGTGGCCGCCGGCGGCCTGGTCATGGAAGGAGGCGTCTTCTGCAAGGACGGGTTCGTCGCACGAGGTGAAGTGCGGCTGCTGGGGGCGCAGTTGCCGGGCGGACTATTCATGCAGGGAGCACACCTGGTGGGCTCCGGCCCACGCGGAGTGGCGCTCGCCTTGGACAACGCCGTGGCATCGACGCTCGACTTCTCCGACGGGTTCATCGCGAACGGGACCGTGCGGCTGCGCGGTGCCCGGATCTCGGACAACCTGACCTTTGAAGGAGCCGTCCTGAACGGGCCGCCCGACGGCCACGGCCCGTCATTGGTCGCCCTGCTGATGCAGGCCGTCGACTTCGACTTCACCCTCGCCCGGCCACCGTCCGGCACCGTGGACCTGCGGGGCGCGCAGGTGTCTTACCTCCACGACAGCGAGCACAGCTGGCCAGACACGGTCGACCTGGACGGCTTCGTCTACGGCTCCATCAAGGTGGACGAGGCTGGCGAGCGGCAGGAGGCAGTGGGGCGGCGGGACTCCGTGGCTCACCGTGTGGCGTGGATACGACGCGGGCCGGGCTACAACCCCCAGCCCTATGAGCAGTTGGCGAGCTGGTACCGGAAGGCCGGCCACGACGACGACGCCCGCCGCGTACTCCTGGCCAAACAGCGCCATCGGCGTGAAACTCTGCCGCCGGCCGCGCGCGTGTGGGGGCACCTGCTCGACGTGACCGTCGGCTATGGCTACCGCCCGTGGCTGGCCGGCGTCTGGCTCCTCGCACTGGCCTTGCTGGGCACACTGGCATTCGGCACTCACTCTCCCGACCGGGTCAAACAAGGCGAAGGCGCCCCGTTCCAGCCCCTCGTCTACACACTCGACCTCTTGATCCCCATCGGTGGTCTGGGCCAGCGCACAGCCTGGTACTGGTCGAACGACAGCCTCCAGGCGCTGGCCTACCTGCTGATCGCCTTCGGCTGGGTGCTGACAACCGCCGTCATCGCGGGTGTCACCCGCACCCTGCAGAAGAATTAGGACGTCCTTGAGATGTGGTCACAGTGCTTGCCGTATGAGGGTGAGTTGGACGGTGGCCTCGTAGCGGACGGCAAGCTTGTCGTACCTGGTCGCGACGCCTCTGGCCTGCTTCAACAGACCGATCGGCACTCAACCTTGTGTCTGCGCTTCTACATCTCGCGGTCGAAGCCGGGCGGGCGGCCACCGGCCGAGCCACAGCGGATCCGGTGGCCGGCATGGTCGCGCTTCTCCGGGATGGTGTGCGCGATCCCGCGTTTGCGCAGGTAGGAGCGGATCTGGCGCGAGGAGTAGGGCGATCCGCGAGGACGTGCTTCGGGCGGGTGCGCGGATGTCCAACGCCGACCCGAGGGACGCGGATCTTCTCCATGACCCGCTCGAAGACCGGTGCGTCGCCCCGCCGGCCCGCGGTGATGACAGCCGCAAGAACGTGGAAGGAAGCGTCGACGGCGAGGTGAATCTTGGTGGTCAGCCCACCGCGGGAGCGGCCGAGACCGTGGTCGTCCGGCTCGTCCGCCAGGCCGTCCGGACGCGTCCGGCCCGGATCGTCAGCCCCTTTTTGCGGGCCCCGGCGGCGTGCTGGTGCGCTCGACAGACGGTGGAGTCGACCGAGACCTCCCACTCGATGATGCCGTCGGCATCAGCCTTGACCTGCAGCTTCTTCAGGATGCAGGGCCAGGTGCCGTCGATCTGCCAGCGCCGGAACACCGCATACGCCGTCTCCCAGGACCCGTACCGCTCGGGCACATCCCGCCACGGCGAGCTCGTCCGCGCCCGCCACCAGATTCCGTCGAAAACCTGCCGCCGATCCCGCGGCGGTCGGCCCATCTTCGGTATCGGCGGCAACACGGCTTCCAGCCGCTCCCACTGTGTATCCGTCAGATCGCCCCGAGACATCTGAAGATCGTTTCACGGCCAGGGTGGACAGCAGCCCGTCAGCTCCGATCCGTGGTGGGCCGCCACGAACTGCCCGTCTCGCGTTCGAACGCCGGACGCACGTCAACGGTGTCGTACACGATGCGCAGCGTGGCAATACGGCCGTCCTCGGCGAGCTCAGCCAGGTCCACCACGTCAAACGGCGCGGCAGCTCCGGACGGCAGGCGCCAGTCAAGGGCAGCAAGGTCGGGCTCAGGGCCCGGCACGAGGACGACGTTCCGATCCTTCAGGCCGAGCTCCACGACGACGTGGTCAACGCGTCGCGAGC
>NZ_JBEZLR010000194.1:0-6294 GCF_040652275.1 Streptomyces sp. NPDC048275 | reverse complement strand
CGGTGCCGAGCGTCACCATCACGACGACGCCCTTGCGTCCCTTGCCGGCGCCGAAGCTGTGGTGTACGTGGGTCTGCGCCCGGTGCGGCGAGAGGGCGTGCATGGCGTCGCGAGGCAGGCGGGAATGTGACGACAGGGCCTACGGGGCCCGCTCCTCATGCTCCGCGCCGAGCCGGGCGTCCGCGATCGGCGCTGGCCCATTGGAGTACCCGGACGAACCTCAAAACCGGGACTCGGCGCACGCGCCACCGAGTGAATGGACCCGTGTCACCGAGCTGCTCTGCGCGAAGGTCTGGGCGGCGTCATGGTGCTGGAGGGCGACGCCGGTATCGGCAAGACGGCGCCGCTGGTGGACATCGGCGTCTGACTCAACCTCGTTCAACCGGGCAGGCGCTGCGGGTCACCAGGTCGTACCAGCCGGCCTCGAGCCGCTCGATGGTCATCCCCCGCTGCCGGGTCAAGTGGTGGATGAGGGCGGCTTCCAGGTAGCCCATGAGGGTCTGGGCGAGGAGTTCGATGTCGGCGGTCGGGACGGCCTCGCGCAGGAGCATGGCGACATGGGTGAAGCGAACGCGGTACGGAGCGGAGTTGAAGCGACGGGAGGCGTCCGATTCGGCGGCGAGGTGCAGGTCCAGCTGATCGGAGGTCAGGCGCAGGGCACGGCAGCCGAAGGCATGCAGGCGGTCCACCGGTGACGCGCCGGGGCCCAGTGGGGGTGGGCCGCTGAGGAAGGCGGCCTGGAACTGCTGCTCGGTGTGGTCGAGGAGAGCCATCAGCAGGCCGGTGCGATCGCCGAAGCGCCGGAAGACGGTTCCCTTTCCCACCGAGGCCGCGCAGGCCACGGCGTCCATCGTCACGTTGGCCACCCCGTGCTCCGCCACCAGGCGGGCCGCGGCCTCCAGCAGACGCGCGCGGTTGCGGGCGGCGTCGGCCCGCAGCTGCGGCCCGTCCGGCCTGGACGTCAGCTCCAGCGGAACAGGCTCTTCGGAGGGTTCCTGCCGCTTCGGGAACGGCGGAAGTGGGGTGGACATGAACACAGCGTAACGGCACACCGGGATAACTGGACCGCGGTCCGCTACAGTGATACAAAATTCAACGGACCTCGGTCCGTTTTGTTGCCGCATTGTTTCGTCCCCGGGAGTTACCCATGTCCGTACGTATCCTCGCGCTCGTCGGCAGCCTGCGCGCCGGCTCCCACAACCGCCAGCTCGCGGAGGCCGCCGTCAAGCTCGCCCCCGAGGGTGCCGAGATCGAGCTGTTCGAAGGACTGGCCGAGATCCCCTTCTACAACGAGGACCTCGACGTCGAGGGCAGCGTGCCCGCCGCCGCCGTCCGGCTGCGTGAGGCCGCCGGCCAGGCCGACGGCTTCCTGCTCTTCTCGCCGGAGTACAACGGCACGATCCCGGCCGTCCTGAAGAACGCCATCGACTGGCTGTCGCGCCCCTACGGCGCCGGCGCCTTCACCGGCAAGCCGGTCGCCGTGATCGGCACCGCGTTCGGCCAGTTCGGCGGCGTCTGGGCACAGGACGAGGCCCGCAAGGCCGTGGGCATCGCCGGCGGCACCGTCCTGGAAGACGTCAAACTCTCCATCCCCGGCTCCGTGACCCGGTTCGCCGACACCCACCCGGTCGACGACGCCGAGGTCGCGGGCCAGCTCGCCGAGGTCGTCGAGCGCCTCCACAGCCAGGCCGTCGCCGCCTGACAACTGCCGTAGGGGCCGGTCGGGTTCACCCGGACCGGCCCTTCGCGCATCCCCAACCACGCCTGGATGCGCACGATCTGGCGGAACGAAGCCCTCCGGGCCAAGATGCCCGCATGAAGGGTGATCTCTTTTCCAGTGACCACATGGTGCAGCCCGCCGTCGCGCCGGGCATGACCATCCAGAACGCCAAGTCGATCAAGTACGCCGTCAACGGCGACATGCTCGCACGCCAGGGGGCGATGGTCGCCTACCGGGGGAATCTCCAGTTCGAGCGCAAGGGCCAGGGCGTGGGCGGCATGCTCAAGCGGGCGGTCACCGGCGAGGGACTTCCGCTGATGACCGTACGCGGGCAGGGCGAGGCCTGGTTCGCGCACGAGGCGCAGAACTGCTTCATCGTCGATATCGAGCCGGGCGACGTGTTCACCGTCAACGGCCGCCATGTCCTGTGCTTCGATTCCACGCTGTCGTACGAGATAAAGACCGTGAAGGGCGCGGGCGTCACCGGCGGCGGCCTGTTCAACAGCGTCTTCAGCGGCCACGGCAGGCTGGGCCTCGTCTGTGACGGCAACCCGCTGGTCATCCCCGTATCGCCGCAACAGCCGGTGTACGTCGATACGGACGCGGTCGTCGGCTGGACCGCCCATCTGCACACCTCGCTGCACCGCTCACAGTCGATCGGCTCGATGATCCGCGGTGGCTCCGGCGAGGCCGTACAGCTCAAGCTGGACGGCGACGACTTCGTCGTGGTACGCCCCAGCGAGGTGACACCGCAGAAGGCGCAGCAGCACTGAGCACAGGGAGAACGAAGGGGCCCCGCCACCCGGCAGGGGCCCCTTCTGCGTCGCGGGGGACGGCAAAGCCGACAAGATATGGAACAGATATTCGATTACGAGGTACCCTGGACGCATGTCCACGCACCTCCAGGGCTCACTCTTCGACCAGACCGACGAGACCCACCTCGGTCCGTTGACCGGGCTGCACAGGACCGTGCTGGGTGACGGGGCCTGGATCGACCTGATGCCCCTGTGGCTCGGTGGGGCCGACGCGCTCTTCGCGCGGCTCGTCGCCGAGGTGCCGTGGCGGGCGGAGCGCCGGCAGATGTACGAGCACGTGGTGGACGTACCGCGGCTGCTCGCCTACTACCGGGCCGGCGACACGCTGCCGCACCCGGTCCTCGACGAGGCACGGGACGCGCTGTCCGCGCACTACGCCGATGAGCTGGGCGAACCCTTCACCACAGCGGGTCTTTGCTACTACCGGGACGGCCGTGACAGCGTGGCCTGGCACGGGGACCGGATCGGGCGGGGCGCGCGGGAGGACACCATGGTCGCGATTCTCTCCGTGGGCGCCCCGCGTGACCTGCTGCTGCGCCCGCGCCACGGCGGGGACACCGTACGGCGCCCCCTCGGACACGGCGACCTGATCGTGATGGGCGGCTCCTGCCAGCGCACCTGGGAGCACGCCATTCCCAAGACGGCACGTGCGGCCGGACCGCGGATCAGCATCCAGTTCCGGCCGCACGGAGTGAACTGACCACCGCCCTACGCGCTACCAGCGGTCCCAGTGAACGACGTCGGCGACCGGCCGCCGCCGCACCGGACCGAACCTTCCGACGGGCCACCCGACGGGGACGACGGCGAAGGTCCGCATGTCCTCGGGGATGTCCAGCTCCCGCTTCCACTCCTCTTCGAGGAAGAGGTGCCAGATGGTGAGGTTGGCGGCGAGACCGAGGCCGCGCGCGGCGAGCAGCAGGTTCTGCACGCCCGGGTAGACGCACGAGCCCTCCGCGAGGGCGGCGAAGCGCTCCTGTCCGGCACCCATGCGGGCGCTCGCTTCCGGACCGAGTTCCTCGGCCCAGATCCGCAGGCCGTCCGGGTCGAGGCGCGGCTCCGGGAAGCGATAGCAGGGGATGACCAGTGCGGGGGTTTCGGCGAAGTGGTCGCGCTGGTACTCGATGGCGGCCACCATCCGCGCGTACGCCGCCTCGTCCATGCCCTCGGGCGCGTACTTGCCGGTGGTCGCCAGGTACGCGTCCACGCACCGGCGCCACAGGGGTGCGAGGCGCGTCATGACGTCGGGGTCGGTGACGACGACGTACTCGTAGCACTGCATGTTCCCGCCGCTGGGCCCCCACACGGCGGCCTGTACGAGTTGTTCCAGCACCGCGCGCGGAACGGGGTCCGGCTTGAGCCGGCGCATCGCGCGCATCGTCGACATGGTGTCGAGGAGTCCGGGCTGCTGAGCAGCCAACTCCCCTGCGCTGTCAGTGGCGTTCGTGTACGTGAAAGTCTTCATGATCACGGATCATAGGTGTGCGTCGGCGGGCGCGTCAGGGCCACCGGCCTCACGGCGTCAGGAGTGCCTGCACCGTCGGGCCGTAGCGGTCGATGATGTCCTCGATCGCGGTCGCGCGCAGACGGGTGCCCCGCGCGATGCCGTACATCACGCCGAGGCCGAGCAGGGTGCTGAGGACGAGTTCGGCGCGCAGGCCCGCGTCGGGGCCGGTGAGGCGCAGGGCGAGACGGTCGCTGACCTGGGCGCGGAAGTTGGCGCGCAGTATGTCGCCCTGCTCGCCCTGGAGCGGGGCGAAAATGATCCGCAGGATCGGGTCGGCGCCGTGCTGGGCCTGGCCGACCAGCAGTTGGCGGACCATGTGGCGGCCGAGGTCCTCGAGGGGCGCGTCCAGGAGGCCGGTCGCGTCCGTCTCGAAGGACATGACCCGCGCGAAGAGCGCGTCCTTGTTGCCGAAGTACTTGAGGATCAGCGGCGCACTCACGCCCGCCCGGTCGGCGATCGCCTTGAGCGTGATGTCCGCGTGGGCGTACCTGGCCAGCAGATGGCGGGCCGCCCGGAGGATCGCCGCCTTCGTCGCCTCGGCGTCGCGGCGCGGCGCGGCGGCGGCAGCGGGTGCCGTGAGGCCGGGGGGCGGGGTGGTCACGGTGCTCATGCTCCTTCCAGCGCCTCGTCGCGAGGCGCTTCCGTACCGGTGGAGGTCCGTCGGGCGCCCGGGATGGCGGGGTCGGCGGGGATGACGAGGGCGGCGGCACAGGCCACCAGGGCGACCGTACCCGCCATGGCGAAAGCCAGCAGATAGCCGTGCAGCGTCGCTATCGGGGCGCCGCCGACCAGGCTGGTGTGGTGGACGAGGATGGCCGCGACGGCGGCGCTGCTCACGGCCTGCCCGATGGTGCGCATCAGCACGTTGACGCCGTTCGCCGACGCGGTCTGCCCGGCGGGCACGGCACGCAGGATCAGGGTGGGCAGGGCGGAGTAGGAGAGGGTGGTGCCCGTGGCGCAGACCGCGGAGGCCAGAATGATCACCCATAGATCGCGGCTGTCGATGATGCGTATGCCATAGCCGAGGGCGATGATCAGGGTCCCGACGGCCAGCGTCACGCGGGCGCCGCGGGCCGCCGAGAGACGCGCCGAGACGGGCGAGAGCAGCAGCATGATCACCCCGCCGGGCAGCATGATCAGACCCGTCGCCACGATGGACAGCCCGAGTCCGTAGCCGGTCTCCTTGGGCGCCTGCACCAGCTGCGCCGTCACCAGGGAGTTGGCGTAGAAGGCGAATCCGGTCAGCAGCGCGGCTACGTGGGGCAGGGCGACCCGTGGGCTGGTGGCCAGCTTCAGGTCGACCAGCGGGCGTCGGGCGCGCAGCTGTTGCGCCCACCACAGGCCGAGGACGCAGACGCAGCCGACGAGCAGGCCCAGGATCCGGGGGCTGGTCCAGCCCCATTGACCGCCCTGCGAGACACCCAGCAGCAGGCAGGAGAGTCCCACGGCCAGGCCCAGCGCGCCGAGTGTGTCGAAGCGGCCCGGCTCGCGGACGGGCGACTCGCGCACCGACCACCAGGCCAGCGTCGTTCCGATGGCGCCGAGCGCGGTCGTCGCCCAGAACATGACGTGCCAGTTGGCGTACTGGACGATCAGCGCGGCGAGCGGCAGGCCCAGCGCGGCACCGATTCCCACGGTGGAGCTCATCAGCGCCACCGCGGAACCCGTACGGTCGGGCGGCAGTTCGTCCCGCAGGATGCTGATCGACAGCGGTACGACGGCCGCCGCCGCACCCTGCAGGGCGCGCGCCGCGATGAGCACACGGATGTCGGACGTGAGGGCGCACATCAGCGCGCCCAGCGTCATCATCCCGAGGGCGAGGAGCAGCACGCGCTTCTTGCCGTACATGTCGCCGGCGCGCCCCAGTACAGGGGTCAGGACCGCTCCCGCCAGCAGCGTCGCCGTCACCATCCAGGACACGGCGCCCGCCGATGCTCCGGTCAGTCGCGGCAGGTCGGGCAGCAGCGGCACCACCACCGTCTGCATGACGGCCATGAGAATCCCGCCGAACGCGAGGACCGGGACCGTCAGCCGATCACGCAGTGCCGCCATGAACACTCCAGGAGTCGACGCGCACATCGGTGAATAGTGATTCACCCTAGTGGTGAATCACTATTCACTCAACGCGCGCGCTCCTTGCGGAAGGGCGGCTGATCAGCGCGCGGCGTCAGATGCGGTGCATCGCAAGGCGGAGGGACGTCCGCATACTGGATGTATGCGGACGTTCCGACAACGCGGCGAGGTGCCGTAGCTGT
>NZ_JBEZLR010000193.1:0-6343 GCF_040652275.1 Streptomyces sp. NPDC048275 | reverse complement strand
CTCCGCCTTGCAGCTCGACGCACCAGACCCCGCTCACCTGCGCCGACAAGGCACCACTGCTTCCCTCCGACTTGATCCGCCGGACAGGCCCTAGGATGCGTCCGTGCCTTGTGTACAGGTGTACGCATCGGTGGGTAGGCTCGCGCACATGGGATACGCACTGCTCGCCGGAGCCATAGCCGCCGAGGTGGCCGCGACCACCGCCATGAAGTACAGCGACGGCTTCAGCAGGCTCTGGCCCTCACTGCTGACGGCCCTCGGCTACGTCGTCTCCTTCGCCCTGCTCGCCCAGACCCTGAAGACCGTGGGCATCGGCACGGCCTACGCGATCTGGTCCGGGATCGGCACCGCGACCATCGCCGTCATCGGACTCGCGCTGTTCGGGGAGGCGCTGACCTTCACGAAGGTCGCCGGGATCCTGCTCATCGTCGGCGGCGTGGTGGTGCTCAACCTCGGAGGCGCGCACTGATGGCCCGCCGCTACGACCCCGAGCGGCGCCAACGGATCATCGACGCCGCGATCCGGGTCGTCGGGGAGAAGGGCATCGCCGGGCTGAGCCACCGCTCCGTCGCCGCCGAGGCCGATGTGCCGCTCGGCTCCACCACGTACCACTTCAAGACCCTCGACGAGCTGATGGTCGCCGCGTTGCGCCAGGCGAACGAGGGCTTCGCCAAGGTGGTCGCGGCGCGCGGCGGCCTGGAGGATCCGCACGGAGACCTGGCCGGGGAGCTGGCCGGCTGGATGGGCGAGTGGCTCGCCGGCGACCGCACCGGCGTCGAGCTGGAGTACGAGCTCTACCTCGCCGCCCTGCGCCGCCCCGCCCTGCGCCCCGTCGCCGCCGAATGGGCCCAGGACCTCGCCGCCCTGCTGTCCCGGCGAACGGACCCGGTCACGGCGCGGGCGTTGGTGGCACTGATGGACGGGATCTGTTTGCAGGTGCTGCTGACGGATGTTCCGTACGACGAGGAGTACGCGCGGGAGGTGCTGGCGCGGGTCGTCGGCCGAGGGGCGTGAACCCTCTTCGCGACATCGGGGAACAGCGGGTGACATGCTCACCCCGACCACGCCCACGGAGGCCACCCACGTGACCGGACCGCCAGACCCCGAGGTGTCCCAGGACGCCGAGGTCGTCGCCCGATCGCTGGACGAACCGGAGCGCTTCGCGAGCCTCTACGACCGCTACGCCCCGGACATCCACCGCTATGCCACGCGCCGCCTGGGGACGGGTGCCGCCGACGACATCACCGCGGAGACCTTCCTCATCGCCTTCCGCACCCGCGCCCGCTACGACACCGACCGTTCCAACGCCCGTCCGTGGCTCTACGGCATCGCGGGCAACCTCATCGGCAAGCAGCGCCGCGCCGAGGTGCGGGCCCTGCGGGCGCTGGCCCGAACCGGTCACGACCCGGTCGCCGAGTCCTGGTCCGCGCGTGCCGACGACCGGGTCACCGCGCAGACGGCGCACGCCCCACTGGCCGGTGCGCTGGCCGCCCTGTCCACGGGCGACCGGCACGTCCTGCTGCTGGTGGCCTGGGCGGATCTGACGTACGTCGAGGTCGCCGAGGCGCTCGGCATCCCCGTCGGTACCGTTCGCTCCCGGCTCAACCGCGCCCGCCGCAAGGTCCGTTCGGCGCTCGGCGCCGACCCCGCATTCACGCTGGACGCCACGGAGGTGGTCTGACCATGGACGAGATGACGGTGGTCCGTGAGCTGCGCGCCGAGGCCCCGGCCGCGGGGCGCCCGGAACTGGTGAGCGGACGGGAACGGCTGCTGCGGGAGGCGGTCCGCGGCACCCGCACCCGCAGGCCGTGGGCAAGCCGACGACTCGCCGTGGTGGGGGCGGCGGCCGCGGTCACGGCGGCCGCACTGATCGGTACGCAGGTGATGGGCGGACCCGACAGTGCGCAGCCGGGAGCCGGACCGGGCTACACCCTCGAGCTGGGCAGCGCCAAGACCCTGCTGAACGATGCCGCGGACGCGATCGCCGCCCGCCCCGCGGTCACCGCGCACGACGGACAGTGGATCTACGAGAAGACCGTCGAGACGAACATGACGGATGAGGATCGGCCGGGACCGCAGACCAGCGAGGACTGGACGAAGTATGCGAATCCGGCCATGGAGAACGGCCAGGCGGGCGACGACCACTCGCCGAGAGAGGAGTACGAGTTCCTCAAGAGCCTGCCGGAGGACCCGGCGAAGGTACGGGCGAAGGCACGCGCCTTCTTCTACGCCACCGACGTCTCCGAGGCCCGTACGGAACACGAGTACCGGGCCCTCACCGTGGTTCTCACCCGCGCCTACGCGTACGACCCACAAGGACTCGCCAAGATCTACCGGGCCCTGGCCACCATCCCCGGCGTGCGGGCCGCGCAGGTCCAGGACGTGGCCGGGCGGGACGCCATCGCGCTGTACCTGAAGGGCGACGACCCGACCGCGGACCGGCAGGAACTGCTCCTCGACCCGAGCACCTATCTCTACAGCGGTTTCCGGTTCGTGGCCCGGAGCGACGGTCCGGACCAGAAGAAGGGCGACATCGTCATCAGTGGTGCCCAGCTGGCCCTGGCGGTGGTGGACAAGAAGGGTGAGCGGCCCTGAGCCGTCCGGTGCGCCCGGCTGGTGCGAGGCGCCCGGCACGTGCGGTGCGCCCGGCACGTGAGATGCCGGGCGCACCGGTTCGCCCGCGCGGCCTGTGCCAAGTTAGGTTTGCCTCATGACCGACACGACTGCTACTCGCACCACCGGCGCCGTCGCCGCCGGCCTCGCCACCCTCACGGCCGACGGCACCGTCCTCGACACCTGGTTCCCCGCTCCCGAGCTGTCCGCCGAGCCCGGCCCGGCCGGCACCGAGCGGCTGTCCGCCGAGCGGGCCGTCGAACTGCTCGGCGAGGGCGCGACGAAGGCCATCGGCCCGGACGCACGTCGTGGCGTCGAAGTGGTCGCGGTCCGTACGGTCATCGCCTCGCTGGACGACAAGCCGCTCGACGCGCACGACGCCTACCTGCGTCTGCACCTGCTCTCGCACCGTTTGGTCAAGCCGCACGGCCAGAGCCTGGACGGCATCTTCGGCCACCTCGCCAACGTCGCCTGGACCTCGCTCGGCCCGGTCGCCGTCGACGACGTCGAGACGGTGCGGCTGAACGCCCGCGCCGAGGGGCTGCACCTCCAGGTGACGTCCATCGACAAGTTCCCGCGCATGACCGACTACGTCGCCCCCAAGGGCGTCCGCATCGCCGACGCCGACCGCGTCCGGCTCGGCGCGCACCTCGCCGAGGGCACCACCGTCATGCACGAGGGCTTCGTGAACTTCAACGCGGGCACCCTCGGCACGTCGATGGTCGAGGGCCGGATCTCGGCCGGCGTCGTGGTCGGCGACGGCTCCGACATCGGCGGCGGTGCCTCCACCATGGGCACGCTGTCCGGCGGCGGCAACGTCCGCATCACCATCGGCGAGCGCTGCCTCATCGGCGCCGAGGCCGGTGTCGGCATCGCCCTCGGCGACGAGTGCGTGGTCGAGGCGGGCCTGTACGTCACCGCGGGCACCCGCGTGACCATGCCCGACGGCGAGATCGTCAAGGCCCGCGAGCTGTCCGGCGCGTCCAACATCCTCTTCCGCCGCAACTCGGTCACCGGAACGGTGGAGGCGCGTCCGAACAACGCGGTGTGGGGCGGGCTGAACGAGGTGCTGCACAGCCATAACTGATCACCGGTGGCCGTGACCTGCGGCCACCTTATCGATCAACGTCCTGACCTGCTGCTGAGCTGTCGGCAGTTGTCGGCGTTGGTCATCGTTGAGCGCCCTTCCATGGCCCCAGGACGGCCGGGAGGGCGCTCGTGCGTTGGTCGGGCATCTCCTCAGGTGTCACACCTGATACACGATCACGCGCCGCCCGGTAGGGAGAAGTTGGGGTACCTGACGAAGCGCCCTACCAGTAACTCTTAATTTAGGAATTATTATTGACGCCCGCCGGTAACCGCTGCAAGATCCTGGAAACAAACCGCAGGCGCAGCAGGCATTGACTGGTCCGAAGACCGACCGCCGCACCCTCCGTGAGGGAGCGGCACCTCAGACTCACGACCAGGACGGGTCGGCACGCCTGATCGATCGGACAGCGAAGGTTCCGATGTGAAACGACATCTCACCGTCCTCCTCGCCCTCCTGACCGGCCTGCTGGCCGCTGGGCCGGCATCCGCCCAGGCCGGCCCAGCGGCCGGCACGGTCGCCGTCACGGCGCCGGCACCTCAGGAGGTACTGAGCCCGACGCCGTACATGGGCTGGAACACCTACTACGCGCTGGGCGGCGATCCGACCGACGCCGAGATCAGGTCGATAACCGACTTCCTCGTCAGCAGCGGTCTGCGCGACGCCGGCTACGAGTACGTCTGGATCGACGGCAACTGGGCGGCGCCCACGCCACGCAGTGCGGCCGGCGACCTGGTGCCCAACCCCGACCAGTTCCCGAACGGGCTGAAGCCGCTGGTCGATTACATCCACTCCAAGGGCCTGAAGGCCGGCATTTACACCGACGCCGGCCCGTACATCCCGGGCAAGTGCGGCCTCGGCAGCCACGGCTACTACCAGCGCGACGCGGACAACTTCGCCGCCCTGGAGTTCGACGCGGTCAAGGTGGACTACCTCTGCGGGATCGCCGCGGACCTCGACCCGAAGACCGTCTACACCGAGTTCGCCCAGGCGTTGCGGAACAATGCCAGCAAGCGCCCCATGCTCTTCAACCTCTGCAACCCGGTGACCTCTCCGGACTGGGGCAACTACCCGGAGGAGCAGCAGTCGACGTACTCCTGGTCCTATGCGCCGGCGATCGCGCAGTCCTGGCGGACGTACACGGATGTGGGTTTCGTCGGGGAGATCAAGTTCAAGGACGTGCTGCGCAACTACGACGCGAACGCGCGGCACCCTGAGGCCGCCGGACCGGGGCACTTCAACGACCCGGACTACCTCGGACCTGAGCTGGGGATGAACGACGAGGAGTTCCGTACCCAGATGACGCTCTGGTCGGTGGCGGCCGCGCCGCTGGTGATCGGCAGCGACGTCCGTAAGCTCAGCAAGACCTCGCTCGACATTCTCGAGGACCGCGATGTTCTCGCGATCAACCAGGACTCCGCCGGTGTCCAGGCCGTCCGCGTCGGCCCTGCCGGTACGACGGAGACCTGGGTGAAGCGGCTGGCCAACGGTGACCGTGCCGTGGTGCTGCTGAACCGGGGCGACAGCCCGGCGACCCTGACCACGAAGGCGCGGTCGGTCGGTCTGTCCGGGGATCGGTTCACCCTGAAGAACGCCTGGACCAACCAGGTCACCGAGAGCGCCGGCACCATCAGTGCCGCCGTCCCGGCCCACGGCGCGGCCCTGTTCCGGGTCAGCCAGGCCGCGGGCAAGCCCGGTGTTCCGCACGTCGTCGCCGGCCTGCCGCAGGTGACGCAGGTCGGTGGCGACGCGGTGCCGGCCGGGGTCGCCCCGGTGGTCGCCGGCGGCGACCAGGCCCGGGTCGAGGTCACCGTCCGTAACGACGGTGCGATGCCGGTCTTCGCGCCGCGGGTCGAGCTGGCGGTGCCCGCCGGCTGGACGGCCCGTCCGCTCGGCACAGCGCCGAAGCAGTTGGCGTCCAACGGCTCGGTGACCTTGGCCTTCACGGTGACCCTGCCGGCCACCGCCGAGCCGGGCAGCGGCGCGCTGACCGCCACCACGTCGTACGAGGTGACCGGCAAGGGACGGCTGCGGCAGGAGACGGCCACGTCGGTGGTCGTCGCACCGGCGGCGCCGGACGGCGACGTCGCACTGTCGCACCACAAGTGGATCAGCGCCACCAGCGGGTGGATGAGCCCGACGGTCGACCAGAGCGTCGGTGGCTGGTCGCCGATCAGCATGCTCGGTGAGGTCTACCCCACCGGTATCGGGGTCGCCTCGCCCTCCGCGGTCCGCTACTACCTCGGCGACCGGTGCAGCCGGCTGACCGCGACCGTCGGCATCGACGACGCGGTGCGCAACGTCGGCCCGGAGGGCGGCACGTCGACCTTCCAGGTGATCGGTGACGGCAAGGTGCTGTTCGACAGCGGTGTGCTGACCCGCGACGACGTCCGCGAGGCCGACATCGACCTGACCGGCGTCCGGGTGCTCGACCTGGTGGTTGGCGACGGCGGCGACGGCGGCTACAACGACCGCGCCGACTGGGCCGGTCTGAACGCGACCTGCTGATGCGGCTCGGCCGCACCCGGGTGACACTTCACCCGGGTGCGGCCGATTCGCCAGGACTTTGAGACGCCGTGGCGCGGTTACGCGCCACGGCGTCGTGATGTCGGGCCGGCCCGGATGGGGAGCGGACGGCGTCAG
>NZ_JBEZLR010000192.1:0-6470 GCF_040652275.1 Streptomyces sp. NPDC048275 | reverse complement strand
AACCGCACGACCGCACCCCGTCACGGGGTGGGCAAAACCGTCAAACGCGCCGAGTCACTCGAAGAGCACTACGGGCGCGCCGGTTAAACAAAAAGGTAAGCGGGGGTTCTAGGCGGTGTCCGACGGCCCGAGTGTCGCCGCTGACGATGTGCGCTTCCATTGTCGCCGCGCGAGTGCTGAACCGGGTTACAAATCTCTCTGCCTCATCAAGGGCCCGCGCAAGTGCGGGCTGGCTCCTTGGGCCCGACCGCTCTGCGCCTACGGTGCCGAGCCCGTGCCCTGGGGCCGCAAGCGAGTTACGGCCGTGAGTGGAAACCTGGACGAACAAGGCCACGGTCAGAACTATGCCTCCGGCGGGGGATCGGCCGGCACCGGGATGGAGGGGGCGCCGTTCGCGGCTGCGGGTCCGAAGTGGCGCGCGCGGGGAGCTGAGGAGGGTAGCGGGTTGCTGTCGAATGCAGATCCGGCCGGGCCGTCCGCGGTACGACCTTGCAACTGCCCTCGGCTGCCGCGTCAACCGTCACCCTGCTCGATGTCCAGATGGATCGGCCCTCGAAGAACGGGGCTGGGCCGGTACGGTGGCGGGTCGGCGACCAGCCTGGGGCGGTCGAGCCGGCGTACCAGCTCGGCCAGCGCGATCTGGGTTTCCCGCCGGGCCAGCGGGCCGCCGAAGCACAGGTGGATGCCGCTGCCGAACCCCAGGTGCTGGTTGTCACGCCGAACCGGGTCGAAGCGGTCCGGATCGTGGAAGCGCTTCGGATCGCGGCTGCCTGAGGCCAGCATGAGCATGATCTGCGAGCCCTGGGGGATGACGGTGTCGGCGACGGTGATGTCGCTGTACGCCGCCCGCCAGGGGATGATCTGCACGGGCGGCTCGTAGCGCAGCAGTTCCTCGACCAGCGGCACGACCAGGCCCGGTTCCTCGCGCAGTCGCTGCAGCACCTCCGGGTGGCGCAGCAGCGTCAGCATGCCGTTGGTGATGAGGTTGACGACGGTCTCATGGCCGGCGATGAGGAGCACTTTGGCGGTGGCGACGATGTCGGCGTCGGCCATCCGACCGTCGGGCCCGTCGTCGTTGGCCAGCCGTGACAGCAGGTCGTCTCCCGGCCGACTGTGGCGCTGTTCCACCAACTCGCCGAGGCACTGGCGCAAGTCCTTGCGGGCCTGCACGCCCTTGTCCAGTTTCTCCTTCGGGTCGGTCTGGGGGTCGTAGTCGATGGAGTTCATGATGTCGTTCACCCAGAGGTGGAACCTCGGCTCGTCCTCGCGTGGCACACCGAGCAAGTGACAGATCACGGTTACGGGGAGCGGGAAGGCGAACTCGTCGACGACGTCGATCTGCTCCTTGCCCGCCAAATCGTCGATCAGGCTACCGACGGTGGCGGTCAGGAAGCCTTCAAGTCCGGTCACCAGTCCAGGGGTGTGCGGGGGGCCGAAGTGACGCATCGCCATACGCCGCAGGCGATCGTGCTCGGGCGAGTCCATGTGGATGAACGACGACGTGGCCCCTCCCTCGGCTGAGGGCATCGGACACGACAGATTGCGCACGTCGGAACTCAGATGCGGGTCATTCAGTACGTCCGTGATCTCGCGATAGGTACTGATGACGTAGCTGCCGTCCTCCTGCCGAGCCACCGGCGTCCTGCGCAACTCGGCATACAGCGGGTAGGGGTCGGCCCGGGCGGAGTAGTCGAAGATCCGTCGCAGCGTGCCGGGCGTCCCGGTCGTGGTCGTCCGGCCTTCCTCCGGCCGATGCCGGTGCACGGCCGTGACGCGGCGCTCACCCGGGTCATGGCCTGTGACGACCACCGTGGCGCCCTGCGCGAGCAGGGCGGGGCCGGGGAAGTCGACGGGCACCGGTTTCAGGTCGGCCGGCTGGTCCGGCGTCGGGCAGGGGGGCGGGAAAGGTGCGGCCTTCTCGATCAACCGTCGGTAGTGGTCCAGCCACTTGCCGTTGTTGAAGCTCACGGCAGCCGTGACGCGGCCCCGATAGCCATATGCGGTGACGAAACGGTGGTCGTCCAGCGATCCCTGGGTGACGACCACCTCGTCGGCGAAGGTCGGCGCGCCGACGGACTTGATGTTGACACCGAACTGGATCGACCAGAACAGCGGGATGGACAGGTGGGGCCGGCGGTCCGCCTGGGCGCTGACCATGTTGTGTGCCGCGACCTCTGCCTGCTCCACGGCGTTGGCCCAGTGCTCCAGTGCGACGAGCCGGTATTCGTAGATGGGGTTCGGGCAACGTGCCACGTCTCCCGCGGCGAAGACGTCGTCGGTGACGCGGCCATTGATGTCGAGGGCGCGGCAATCCGTGTCACAGGTGATTCCCCACACGCCCGCCGCTAGTCCCGACTCCCGCAGCCACTCGGTGTTGCGGATGCTCCCGAGTGCCACCACCGCCACATCGGCGTCGACCGTACTGCCGTCGTCGAAGTGAGCACGGTGAAACCGTCCCTGCGTGTCGCCCTCGAGCCGGGCGACCTTGACACCGCACCGCAGGTCGACACCATGAGCGCGCTGCATGTCCGCCGCGACGTCACCGATCACGGCACCGAGCGCCCCGACCAGCGGGGCCGGCCCGAGTTCGGCGACAGTCACCGCGATGTCGCGCTCGCGGCAGATGGAGGCGATCTCGGAGCCGGTGAATCCCGCACCGATGACCAGTACGCGGGAGGGCCCGGCGGCGAGGGCTCGCTGCAGGCTCTCGGCGTGCTCGCGCGTACGTACGACGAACACTCCGTCCAGGGCCGCCTCGGACTCGACGAACCAAGGCCGGGCCCGTACCCCGGTGGAGATCAGCACCCGGTCGAAGGGAACCTCGCGGCCGTCGGCGAGACGCACGTGGTTCGTCGCGAGGTCCAGCCCGCTGGCGGGCACGCCCAGCAGCCACTCCGCATCGATGCCACGACGGCGGGGCAAGGTGGTGCCCCCGGCCGGCCTCACCGTCGCCACCTTCGAGACCCCTTCCCGGGCAGCCGGATGGATCCTGCTCCACCTGGCCCGGCACCCCCAGGCAGCGGGCCGCGTCGCGGCCGAAGCCGCCTCGCTGCCCGCGGACCCGGCCGCGACGACCAGCACCCACCTCGGCAGCCTGCAATACACCCAGGCACTGGTAAGTGAGGTGCTCCGGCTGTACCCCCCGAGCTGGCTACTGACCCGGCGCGCCCCGCGACAGACTCAGCTCGCCGATTACACCATCGACGCCGGGTCCACCGTTCTCGTCTGCCCTTACACCGCCCACCGCGACGCACGGGAATATGCCGAGCCGGACCAGTTCCAGCCCGAGCGCTGGCTCGATGATTCGGGCTCGCCGGCGAAACCCGGGGTCTTCCTCTCCTTCGGTACCGGGCCGCATGGCTGCGAGGGAGCCGCTCTGGCCATGGCGATGCTGACGCTCCTGGCTGCGCAGACCGCCCGCTGCTACCACTTGAGCGAGCCGGCCGGACCGGAACCCAGCTACCAGGTCACCACCCTCGAAGGTCTCACAACTGTCGGCTTGCGCCTGCGCGCCACCTTGCGCGACTGAGGGAAGTCCTGCTTTCGGTGGCAGGCCGCCTCCGCCAGCGAACCGCGAACGTCGACAAAGTTCGAGTGCCGTTCCGCACACGTCTGGATGACCAGCTCATTGTTGGCTCATCGTGTGCCGCTGGTCGAACTCGTTGGCGAGCATGCCCATCATGACGAGGTCATGGTGCCGGCCGGCGAAGAAAACGTGTTCCCGCAAGCGCCCCTCCTCGGTGAAGCCGAGCCGACGAAAAAGTGCCAGCGATGCCTCGTTGTGGGCGAAGATCGCTGCTAGGCATTTGTGATAGCGCCGCTCGGCAAACATGAAGCGCAGCAGCAGCACTACGGCTTCTGCCGCGTAGCCCTTGCGCCGATGGTCAGCGCCGATCGTGACATCAAACTCGAACCAGCCTGAACGAGGGCCGGTGCGATGCGAGCCGACTGTGCCAACCAGTTCTCCCGTGGCCGTCGCTTCGACTGCCAACCGGAAGCGGTCGTCATCGCACTTGGCAACGGCTTGCTCCTTCGCCCAGGCACGGTAGCTCTCGGCGGACCGCGGCAGATCCAGCCGGCTCCCTCGCCGGCCGTCATCGTCGGCGAAGCGCATGAACGCTGTCCAGTCGTCGGGCTCGATAGCGCGTAGGCGTACCCGATTACCAGTCCAGGACGATGCCATGCCCTATTCGATCACGCTGCTGTGCGCGCGAGGCTGAGAGGCACACCGAGGCAGGTGTTGCCACGCCATGCTCTGTCCCACCGCTGATCGTCTTCCTCGTCGGGAGCGGCGGGGTCGCGCAGCGGGCGCAAGTCCGACTGTGTCGGAGGTGTGTCGCGAACGCCGAGAGGCAATGATCGGTGCCACTGTTACGCTGATTCCCTGACGGTATTTCGGCGCACCGTGCCACACGGTTTCCGTCGAAACGGCAATCCAAAAGAGCGCCGCTTACGTAACCAAGATGCAGCCGCAACCAGGGATACGTCCCTGGTCAGGCGCCGATCTCCTTAGCCGCGATGATCAATACTTTCCATGGAGACCCGACGAGCGCGGTGCACCCCCTCGCACTTCACAGGGGTGGGCAGCGGCCGGATACTCCCTCGTTGCGCGCCGGAGTGGCGCCGGCTTGAGGGGCTGCAGCTCCCACTCCCTGTGGAGGTCGGGGTGAAAGTTGTCGTTGATCTTTCCCGATGTGAGCGGTATGCGCAGTGCGCGTTCCTGGCTCCGGAGGCGTTCCGGATGCACGGTGAGGAAGCGCTCATGTGCGACCCGAACCCCGACGACACCTGGCGCGACCAGGTGCTACGCGCCGCGGCGGCCTGCCCGGTCCAGGCGATCCTGGTCGACCAGCTGGAGGCGCGGCACGCACCGGCGGAGGCGTCGCCGTCATGACAGGTGCCGACAACCTGCGTGCGTTCAAGCGCGATGGCCGCATCGTGGTCGTCGGGGCTTCGCTGGCGGGGCTGCGGGCCGCGGAGGCTCTGCGCGACGAGGGTTTCACCGGATCGTTGACCATGATCGGTGACGAGTTGGGCGAGCCCTACGACCGGCCTCCCCTGTCCAAGCAAGTACTGACCGGGTTGGGGAGAGTGTCGAGGATGGCCTCTTCCGGCAGTTGGCCGTAGTGGGGGGATGGCCGGAGCATCTGTCCCAGCATGTCGTCACCGAGCCGGCCCGACGAACGACGCCGGCGGACGATGGGCCGCAAAGCGTCGGTGAAGGCGACTTGCTGCCGGGTGCGGAACCGCCGTGCCGGTGTGGGAATCCAGCGCGGCCATACCCAACGCGAGGGGCGTACGAGCACCTCCCGGGCCAGGAAGAGCTGTGAGGCATACGGCAGCAGGGTGGGAGCGTCTTCGGAGAAGAGGTAGCTCACGCCGATCTCTGCCAGGGCGTGCCGGACCGGGGGCAGAATCTCGACGTCCTGGCCCGTGGGCCACTGGTCAGCAAATCGAGCGGTCTGGGGCGCGATCTCACCGATCCGGGCTGCAACTGCCTGCGCACGTAGTCCGCGCATGCGGGCGGCGTGAGCGTGCGCACGCTCCTCGGGTGTTGGTGCTCCGCTCGACCGCTTCAACGGCGGGAAGAGAGGCGAGGATGCCTTGGGGAAGTCCTGCGCGCGGCGCAGGACCGCTTCACACGGCCCGGCCGCAGCGGCTACGTAGACACCCGGCTCCAGCTGCCAGACGTCCCCACACTCTTCAGCGCCACGGCGGGCCAATGCCAGCCGGTCACGGCTCCAGGCCGCGAAGCTGCCTTCGGGCAACCGCGGCGGCTCATTCCTTCGGCCCATGAGATCGTCCCTGGCTCTCGTACCTGTCCAGGCCGATGTCGTCGGCAGCGTGGCTGGGAACTGGCGGGCGCTCAGGGGCGCCCGCCGGCAGTGCGGTCAGTCCTAGTCGTCCCCGGCGTACGCATCCCATTCCCCCGTACGCACCGTAGTGGCGGGTGAAGGACAGCTTGCCGAGCAGCTTGGCGATCATGATGCACTCCTCTCGCCTGTCTTCAGCACCAAAAGCCACACATGACATACTTCCACACACGGAATATCTACGATATAGAGCATATTTCGGTTATCGGTTGCACGCATTCACTGCTGATCACCGCATTCGGGAACCGCGGTAGCGCCGCCGCGGAGGGCAGCAAGGGCAGCCGCGGACATGTCGTCGTTGCCGCCGGCCAGCAGCTGCATCAACAGATGCCGTTCCGTGGTCACCCCCGCCGAGACCCTGCGGTACGGCCGCGAAGTACCGCAACCACAACAACCTCTCACGGTCAGTAGCGTCCTTGTGCGGCCCGGCAGTGGCCGGTCTGCCTCTCTGCGGCTGCTACGGATCGGAAGCTCCCCGCGTCGCACCCGTGCAGATCTAGTGGATGGCGTCCCGCCACGTGGTGTAGGGGATCAAGACACCGGAATCCGCAGGCCAGGGGCGCCGACCATGCCCGATCAGATGTCCAACTCGCCTTG
>NZ_JBEZLR010000191.1:0-6506 GCF_040652275.1 Streptomyces sp. NPDC048275 | reverse complement strand
CGGGCCCCGCGCACCGCGCAGGAAGAAATCCTCTGCCACCTGTTCGCCGACACCCTCGGCCTCGACCACATAGGCATCGACGACAGCTTCTTCGACTTCGGTGGAGACAGCATCATGTCGATCCAGCTGGTCAGCCGGGCCCGTCGGGCCGGAGTGGCCATCTCGGCCCGCGACATCTTCGAGCACAAGACCGTCGAGGCGCTCGCGGCGATTGCCGAAACGGCAGCCGGTGAGCGGGGAAGCACCGGGGCGGTGGACAACGAGGGCGTCGGTGCCGTGCCGCTGACACCCGTCATGCACTGGCTGGCCGAACGTGGGGGACCCGTCGCCCAGTTCCATCAGTCCGTCGTGCTGCGTGCACCGGCGGCGTTGGACAGCGAACGGCTGATCACCGCCGTACAGACGCTGGTCGATCAGCATGACGCGCTGCGCCTTCGGCTGCGTACGGAGGGGGAGTGGGCCTTGGAGGTCGTGGCGCCCGGCGCCGTGCCCTCCGCGGCGTCCGTGGTGCGGCGGGTGGAGGCCGTCGCGGTGGACGATCGGGCGCTGGACGCGCTGATGGTCGCCGAGGGAGAGCGGGCCCGGCGCGCGCTGGACCCGGCGACGGGGGCGTTGGTGCGGGCGGTCTGGTTCGACCGTGGCCGTGATCGGCAAGGGCGGCTGCTCCTGGTCGTGCATCACATGGCCGTGGACGGTGTGTCCTGGCGCATCCTGGCGCAGGACCTGGAGGAGATCTGGCAGGCCCTGGCCGAGGCGCGTGAACCGCGGGTTCAGCCGGTGGGCACGTCGTTCCGGAGCTGGGCGCGTCAGCTGGTCGAGGCCGCGCCTGCCCGGGAGGCGGAGCGGGCGCTGTGGGAGCGGACCGTGGCCGGGCCCGACCCGCTGCTCGGCGACCGTCCCCTGGACCCGGCGCTCGACACCTTCGCCACGGTGGGCCGGCTCGAACTGCGGCTTCCCGTCGATGTCACGGAGACCCTGCTGGGTGTGACCCCCACGCTGTTCCGGGCGCGGGTCGACGAGGTTCTGCTGGCCGCGTTCGCGACGGCCGCGACGCAGTGGCGACGGGGGCACGGTGACCCGCGGGCCACGGATGTCGTGATCGACCTGGAGGGGCACGGACGCGAGGAGCACGTCGTGTCCGGGGCCGAACTGTCCCGTACCGTCGGCTGGTTCACGAGCATTCACCCGGTCAGGCTGGCGCCAGGAACGTACGAGCCCGGCGACGGGCGGAGTGACGCGGCCGTGCCCGGAGCGGCACTGAAGCGGATCAAGGAGCAGCTGCGTGCCGTGCCCGACAAGGGCATCGCGTACGGGCTCCTGCGTTACCTCGTCCCGCAGGGTGCGGGATCAGGTCGGGAGATGCCGGCCGGCCGACCGCAGATCGGCTTCAACTACCTGGGCCGGTTCGCGGCGGCGGACACGGCCACCGAGGCCGCGGACTGGACGGCCGTACCGCTGGCCGGGGCGACGGAGGACCCCGAACTCGCCCTCGCGCACACGGTGGAGGTCAACGCGGCCACTCACGACGGCCCGGACGGGCCCGAGTTGGTCGCCTCCTGGACCTGGGCCGGCGGGTTGCTCGGCGAGGAGAGCGTACGGGCCCTGGCCGAGGGCTGGTTCCGTGCGCTGCGCGCGCTGGCCGAAGACAGCCGGACCCCGGGTGCGGGCGGCCTCACGCCGTCCGACGTACCTCTGGCCAGGGTGACCCAGGCCGATCTCGAAACCCTGGAGGCGGAACGCCCGGGTCGCCCGGGACGCGCCCTGGAGGACGTACTGCCGCTGTCGCCCCTGCAGGAAGGGCTGTTCTTCCACAGCGCGTACGACGACTCCGCGCCCGATGTCTACACGGCGCAGCTGGCCATCGACATCGAGGGAACGCTCGACGCCGGCGCCCTGCGCGCGGCCGCACGGGACGTGCTGACGCGGCACACCGCGCTGCGGTCGGCGTTCCGCAGGACCGCTGCCGGGCACGCCGTGCAGGTGGTGGTGGCCGAGCCGCCACTGCCGTGGCGCGAGGTGGATCTGACGCACCTGGACGAAGCGGATCGGGCGGCGCAGGCAGCAGGCGTTCTCGAGGAGGAGTACGGCAGCCGGTTCGACCTCGGCAGGCCGCCACTCCTGCGCTTCGTCCTGCTGCGGCTGGGCGTGGAGCGGTGGCGTCTGGTGCTGACGAATCATCACATCGTGCTGGACGGCTGGTCGTTGCCGGTGCTCGTGCGGGAGCTGCTCGCGCTGTACGCGGCGCACGGAAGCGGCCGTGGTGTAGACGGCCGTGGTGTCGATGGCCGTGGTGTCAACGGCCGCGGTGCCGATGGCAGCAGTGTCGATGGCGCGGAGCTGCCACGGGTCCGCCCCTACCGTGACTATCTGGGGTACCTGGCCGGCCGGGACCGGGAGGCCGCCCGAGCGGCGTGGCAGGCTGCCCTGGCGGGGCTCGACGAGCCCACCCTCGTCGCCCCGGCGCAGCCGGGGCGGGCCGCTCTCGCTCCGGAACGGCTGGAGTTCGCCCTCTCCGAGGAGGACACGGCGGCCCTCGCCGCGCGGGCCCGGTCGACCGGTGTCACCCTCAACACCTTGGTCGAGGCCGCCTGGGCCGTCGTCGTCGGCCGGCTCACCGGGCGGGACGACGTCGTCTTCGGCGTCACGGTCTCCGGCCGCCCCGCCGACCTGGACGGCGCCGAGGACATGGCCGGCCTGTTCATCAACACCCTTCCGCTGCGGGCCCGGCTGCGCCCGTGGGAGAGCACGGCCGCGTTCGTCGGGCGGCTGCAGCGCGAACAGGCGGCGCTCCTGGACCACCAGCACCTGGGTCTCACCGAGATCCAGTCGCTCACGGGCCTGGGCGAACTCTTCGACACCTCCATGGTCTTCGAGAGCTACCCGCTCGACGCCGCCGCCCTCGGCGAACTGGCGGGGCACTCGGGACTGACGCTGACCGGAGCCGCGAACCGGGACGCCACGCACTATGCCCTCGCGCTGGTCGCTGTGCCCGGCGGCGCCGGTCTGGCCTTCCGGCTCGACCACAGGCCTGACCTGTTCGACGACAGGGGCGCGCGATCGGTCGCCGAGCGACTCCTGGGCGTACTGCGCGACCTCGCGTACCACCCGGACCGGCCGGTCGGAGGCATGGACGCGCCCGCCCCCGCGGAGCGCGAGCGACTCGGCGCCACCTGGAGCGGGCCGACGCGCGACCTGGCCGCGGCCACCCTGCCGGAGCTGTTCCGCGCCCAGGCCCTGCGCACTCCCGACGCACACGCGGTGGCCCACGAGGGCACCGTCCTGTCGTACGCGCAACTCGACGCGGTCTCCGACCGGCTGGCCGCCAGGCTCGTCGCGGCGGGTCTCGGCCCCGAGCGTGTCGCCGCGGTCTCCCTGCCGCGCTCCGCCGATCTGATCGTGGCGATGCTCGCCGTCATGAAGGCCGGGGCGGCCTATCTGCCGGTGGACCCCGACTACCCCGCGGACCGCATCGCGTACATCCTCGGCGACGCCGCGCCCCGCCTGCTGATCACCACGGGCGCGCTGAGCGAGCGCCTCGGCCCGGTTGACCCGGTTGACCCGGTTGACCCGGTTGACGCGGTTGACGCGGTTGACCAGGTCGGCCCTGTCGATGCGCCCGCCTCCGGGTTGCCGCGCCTGCTGATCGACGACGACCATGCCGACGTACGCGGTGCGGGTGACGAGCATGCCGACGCGCGCGGTGCGGGTGACGAGCATGCCGACGTACGCGGTGCGGGCGACGAGCACGCCGACGCGCGCGGTGCGGCTGACGGCCGCGGATCGGTGCCCGTCCGTGCTCTGCGGCCCTCCAACCCGGCCTATCTGATCTACACCTCCGGCTCGACCGGTCGCCCCAAGGGCGTGGCCGTCACGCACGGGGGGCTGCCCAGCCTCGCGGCCGCGCAGATCGAGGCGTTCGCCGTCGAACCCGACAGCAGGGTCCTGCAGTTCGCCTCGCCGAGCTTCGACGCCTCCGTCTCGGAGGTCTGCATGGCGCTCCTCGCGGGCGCCTGCCTGGTCCTCGCCCCGCAGGAGCGGCTGATGCCGGGAGCGCCGCTGGCCGCTCTGCTCGACGAGCAGCGGGTGACCCATGTGACGCTGCCGCCGTCCGCGCTGCCCTCGCTCCCCGAGGACGCGATGGGCTCGGTCAAGACCCTGGTCGTCGCGGGCGAGAGCTGCCCGGCCGACCTCGTGGAACGCTGGTCCCGCGGCCGCCGGATGCTCAACGCGTACGGCCCCACGGAGGCGACGGTCTGCGCGACGATCAGCAGCCCGCTGACCGGACGCGTCGCTCCACCTGTCGGCCGACCGGTCACCAACTCCCGTACGTACGTGCTTGATTCAGCCCTACGTCCCGTCCCCGAGGGCGTCACCGGGGAGCTGTATCTCGCCGGAGCCGGTCTCGCCCGCGGCTACCTGGGCCGACCCGGTTCCTCAGCGGAGCGCTTCGTCGCCGACCCGTTCGGCCCGTCCGGCGCCCGCATGTACCGCACCGGCGACCTGGCCCGGTGGACCTCCGACGGCGAGCTGGAGTACCAGGGGCGCGTCGACGACCAGGTCAAGGTCCGTGGTTTCCGTATCGAACTCGGCGAGGTGCAGGCCGCGTTGACCTCGGCACCACAGGTCGACCAGGCCTTCGTCATGGTCCGCGAGGACCGGCCCGGCGACCGGCGCCTGACCGCCTACGTGGTGCCGCGAACCGGGACGGCCGCCGACCCCAGGACGCTGCGCACGCACCTGGGCACCACCCTGCCCGCCCACATGATCCCGTCGGCGTTCGTCTCCCTCGAGGTGCTCCCGCTGACCGCGAACGGAAAGGTGGACCGCAGAGCCCTGCCCGCCCCCGAGCTCGGCGGTGTCACGACGGGCCGCAGGCCGCGCTCCCCACAGGAGGAGATCCTCTGCGGGCTGTTCACCGAGGTACTCGGTGTCCCCGAACTCGGCATCGACGACAGCTTCTTCGACCTGGGCGGCCACTCGCTGCTCGCCACCCGCCTCATGAACCGGATCCGCTCCACCCTCGGCGTCGAGGTTCCGGTCCGCCGGCTCTTCGAGAACCCGACGGTGGCGGGCCTCGCCGCCGCACTGGCAACCGCCGAGGGTGCCGGTGCGCCGCTGGTCGCCGGGGAACGCCCCGAGCGCGTCCCCCTGTCCTTCGCCCAGCAGCGGCTGTGGTTCCTCAACCGTTTCGACGGACCGAACCCCACCTACAACCTGCCGACCGCCCTGCGTCTGACCGGCGCCCTCGAACGCGACGCGCTGCGCGCGGCGCTGACGGACGTCGTCAACCGCCACGAGAGCCTGCGCACGGTCTTCGTGGAGGACTCCGCCGGGGCCCATCAGGTGGTGCTCGCCCCGGAGCAGGCGCTCCCGGAGCTGTTCGTCGAGCGGGTCGCGGCGGGCGAGTTGGAGGACCGCCTCACCGAAGCGGCCCGGTACGGCTTCGACCTGGCGACGGACCTCCCTGTGAAGGCATGGCTGTTCGAGGTCTCCGCCAGTGAGCACGTCCTGCTCGTCCTGATCCACCACATCGCCGGCGACGGCTGGTCGATGGGGCCCCTGGCGCGCGACCTGACGACGGCATACGCGGCCCGGTGCGCACAAACCGCGCCGGCGTGGGTCCCGCTGCCGGTCCAGTACGCGGACTACGCCCTCTGGCAGCGGGAGGTGCTCGGCTCGGAGGACGACCCCGACTCGATGATCTCCCGCCAACTCGCCTACTGGGGACAAGAGCTGGCCGGGCTGCCCGCCGAGCTGGAACTGCCCGTGGACCGTCCACGCCCGTCCGTCCCCTCCCACCGGGGCGAGTCGGTTCACCTGACTGTCCCCGCCGCACTGCACCAGCGCATGGAGGAGCTGGCACGGGAGCATCAGTGCAGCACGTTCATGGTGGTGCAGGCCGCGCTGGCGGTGCTGCTGTCCCGGCTGGGGGCGGGCACCGACATCCCGATCGGCTCACCCATCGCCGGACGCACCGACGACGCCGTCGAAGACCTCGTCGGATTCTTCGTCAACACCCTCGTCCTGCGCACCGACCTGAGCGACAACCCCACGTTCACCCAGCTCCTGGCCCGCGTCCGCGAAACCGACCTCGCCGCCTACGCCCACCAGGACATCCCCTTCGAACGCCTCGTCGAGATCCTCAACCCCGAACGGTCGGCCTCGCGCCACCCCCTCTTCCAGACCGTCCTGGAGTGGAACAACGACGAAGAGCGCGCGGCGCTCGACACGGTGGCGCAACTCCCCGACCTGACGGTGGCGCCGGAGCGTGCCGCCACGGGCGCGGCGAAGTTCGACCTCGTGTTCCACCTCTCGTCGGTCCGAGACGCTGATGGCGGCGCCGGTGGGCTGAAGGGGGAGGTGGAGTACAGCGTGGATCTGTTCGATCGTGCGTCGGTGGTGGTGCTGGCGGAGCGGTTTGTGCGGGTGTTGGAGGCGGTGGTGGGTGATCCGTCGCGGCCGGTGGGCCGGGTGGAGGTGTTGTCGCGGGGGGAGCGGGACGGGCT
>NZ_JBEZLR010000190.1:0-6725 GCF_040652275.1 Streptomyces sp. NPDC048275 | reverse complement strand
GATGACGGGCGAGCGCGAGCTGGTCGAGCGGGTGCGGTGGGGAATTCTGGCGACCGGCGGGATCGCCGCTGCGTTCACGGCGGAACCGCGCCGCAACGGCTGCCAGCTCCTGATTGGGACACGGGGTCCAGTCAGGCTCATGTGAAGTAGCTGCCTCCCAAAACGCGCGGTTCGCGAAGTAGATGACGGACAGCTGGCCGACGGACGCAATGAGCACGCCCTCGTCCTCGGAGTCGCCTTTCCTGTCAAGTTCAGCGTGTTGAAGTTTGGGTCCAGGTCGAGTTCGCAGTGTCGGCCGGGGGCACCCAGCCCCCTCCATGGCCCGGCGAGTCATTCCTGACTCGATCGAGTGCATTTCGCCCTTCTGGCGGTTTATTCCCTTCTGTGGTGTCAAAAGTAGTAAAAGTGCACGGGGAGTGAGCGAGGAGGAGGAGATATGTCTGGTTCCTTGGCGGTAGGGCGGCGGCGGTGTGTCGCGGTGCTGGGTGCAGCGCTGTTGGGGGCGGTGATGTCGCTGCCTGGGGCGGCCACTGCGGCCGAGCAGCCCGCCCACTCCGGCGTCGGCCTGCCGCAGGACCCTATTCCGCAGGGCTATTTCTTCATCCGAAACTTCGAGAGCGGTCTGGTGCTCGACATCGCAGACGGCAGCACCGAGCCCGGCGGCCGGGCCATTCTCTGGGACAGGAAGCCCAGTGATAACGACAACCAGCTGTGGAAATATGACGAGGGCTTCTTCGTCAACAAGAAGAGCGGGCTCGTCCTGGAAGTCCCCGGTTACGAAAACGGCGGAAACATCAAGCTGGGAACGGCCCTCGTTCAAAACAAAAGGCGGGAACAGCCGGAGAGCCTCAACCAACTCTGGGCGTCCAACTATGGCTATTTGATGCCTTACGACCCCAAGGTTGTCGTCAGCGCCGAAGGCGACAACCTCACACGGGGCGCGGCGGTCGTTGTCGATAGCTCAGTGGACTTCCCCAACAACATTAGGCAGCAATGGGCTTTCGATTCGCCATAAACGCGAGGATCAGCTCATAGCCGCTCTTGGGCTTACCTTGGATACGAAACCCGCTCAGCGCCCAGTGGCACACGGTCAGGCCCGACCGGCGGTGACGGCTCACCATCGAGCAGATGGCTGAGCACGTTGATTCGTACCCGCCTGTCCCCGCAGTCCGTACGCCACAGCTCCGCGGGCGCGGGCGACGGTCAGCGGCGGCCGCGCCGGTTCGGCGACGTCGTCCTGGTTTCCGGTCCCAGGCCTCACAGATCGTCCCTATGGGATCAGGGAGGGCTGTGACATTGCGGAGGGTGAGATCAGCTCTGCCCGGACCGGGTGCGGGCGAGGAACGCGGCGAGGTCGCCGGTGGCCTCGGGGTCGGCGGCGGTGGGCCGGGCCGCGAACGCCAGCTGGTCGACGCCGGCGCCCGGCGCGAGGTGCGCGAGTTCGGTGAGCAGTGCGGCGTGGGCGAGCAGATGCGTCGGCAGCAGATCGGCGGCGGTCACGCGGGCGGCCGGATCCGCGTAGTGCCCGCGGTGCGCGGCCAGGGCGTGGGCGAGCCACGCGTCGACGTCCTTCTGCACGTACCAGCCCGCGCGGCGGGTGAGTTCGTCCCGTACGGCTTCGTCGCCCTCGCGGGGCTCAGTCTGCTCCAGCGTGCCGAGCTCGCGCAGCGCCTGGAGCTCATCGGCGCGGGCCGCGATCCGGGCGGCTTCGCGCAGCTCGGCTTCCCGGGCGGCGGCGGCCGCGGCTTCGGCGGCGAGCTCCTCCTGGACGACGTCGTCGGTGTCCGGGGCGTAGGCCGAGCCCGGGGCCGCGGCGGCGAGCAGCTGGTCGATTCGCTCCCACTCCGCGAGCTCCGCCCGGCCGCGGGTGTCGTCGGCGAGGTGCTCGTGGCGGGAGCCCTGGCGCGCGTCGAAGCGGGCGTCCTCGAGGGCCGCCGCGACGGCGGCCGCAGTCATCCCTTTCGCCCGGCGGCGCACCACCCGCCAGCCGATGCGCGCGTGGTCGACCGGCTCGCGGGGAACGGCCGCGCGGGGAACGGGACGGCGGACAGTGCGCCGAGGCGGCCAAGGGCTGCTCATCGGGGCCTCGCATTCGGGGTGCGGAGTAAGGAGGGGGCCGCCGCCAGAGCGCTGTGCGACGGCCCGCGAATAAGGTTTATAGCAGGCCTTTAATTTCGCGTGGTCAGAACTCTATCTCTATCGACCGCACGTGCGTGAAATCCGCTCGGAGACCCTGGGCACGGGATCCCCATTCCGTGAAATAGGACTCGGTGATGGCCTCCGCGACGACCGGATGCCGGTCTTCCTCCGTCGCACCAGCCTCCTGCAGACGGAGGATCTCAGCGGCGTAGGTGGGCGAGATCGCCGTGCTGATGAACCGCTCGCGGCCGTCGTCCAAGCTCCCCGTGCACGCGAATCCGAAGTAGGCGTAGACCTCCACCTGCATACCGCCGGTCGTCGCCGCGCGCTCCCGCGCTTGTGCTCTGACCTGCGGTTGCCACTGGGATTCGGTCTCCTCCACCAGGGCCGCCTGGAGCCTCTTCTGAGGCTTCGTCTGCTGTCCGGCGCGATAGCGCTGCACGGTACGGGTCGAGACGCCCAACTGTTCGGCGAGGGCCTTCGTCGACTGCTTGGCCCGCTTGTAGAGGAATTCCACCTGAGCCTTCGCGGATTTCGGCGCGGGCCGGGTGAACACCTTGCGCTCCGCCCGCACGAGGGCGTCCAGGACCCTGTTGGGGCGCGGGGCCGGCTGCTGCGTGTCGTCGCTGTCGATCATTCATCCAGCAGACACCCGTTCCCCTGTGGATAGATTCCGTGGTCGGGTGCCCCACCGCTGCGGGAGGGGTTGACGGCGCAGGTCAGCGGGTCGTGGGTGGAGGGCCACGTCCAGAGCAAGGGGCTGGCCATGGCGTTGCTGGAGTTCTCCGACCGACTGCCGCAGTGTTCACGCTGCCGGGGCAACCTCATCATGAGCGGGGTGGCGCCGCAGGACGACGAACACGGGCGGCCGATCCACCTGGAGCTGTGCCCGGTGTGCGACACCGGCGACGTGGACCGCCCGGCGGCCGGCCTTCTTGTCCAGTGGTTCGCCAACCATGGCGGTCATGACGAGAGTCGCGTCAAGGAGGGCTCACACCTGCTGATGGAGTGGACGAAGGAGTGCATGGCCGCCTGGCCTGCGGCAGCACGGCCACGTCTTCTTCGGCGACATAGCGGTGCGCTACTACAAGCACAAGGCGCGCTGGACGTACGACGAACGGGACATCCGCGCCGCCGGCCGGACTTTCGCGGAGCTGGACCTGAACCTGGACGATGTCGTCGACGTGCAACTGCCCGCGTACCGCGACATCCCGGAGCGCGACCCGGAGGAGTGGCACCGCCCCAACTGGCGGCGCCGACTGGTGTCGTGGATGGTCGACCGGGCCCGCAACAAGCTGGTCCGGGAGGAGCGCCCGTACGAGGAGTGGGGCGCCTGGCGGGACATCGGCGCGAACGGACTGCCCGGCAACCTGACGTGGGAGGAGTTCGTCGCATCGAGCAGCCAGGCCCGGCACCTGGGGAATCCTGGCCGAGACCGAGCAAGGGCTGTTCGTCCTCGTCGCGCACACGGTGCGCCGCCACCAGTCCTGACCGCTCGGCCTACCCAGTGACAGCGCTGGAGTCCGGCGGAGGCTCGCGATCCGTCGGCTCGTGCGACGCGGTCGGGATGCTGCCCGGTGCCCAGCCGAGAACTTCCTCGAAACGGCGGGCCGCGAAGGGAACGGGCGGGCGTCCGCGATCACTCTCGTGGAGCCTGATGGTCGCCTGGCTCAGCTGGGTGCGATACGCAAGCTCCCTCACGGAGATGCCCTCGGCTTCCCGGAACTCGATGAGAGCTTTCGCCAGCCGCTCGGATTCTTCGCTCATGGCCAAAGCATTCCGTATCATGAACGCTCGGTCAGCATCCTGGCTTGATCCGCACGCAACTTGCGCTTCCCGCCGCTCTGTCAGGAGCCGAAGTCGTTCTCGGCCGAAGGCCTACATGCCGCCCTCTCAGGAGGGGAGACGGACTGAACCCGTGCGATCCGACGCCAATGAGCCAGATCATCGGTAGTTCGGAGAAGGCCCGCTCTGCGGCAGCTGCAACACCCGCGAAGGCACGGGCATCCCGTACTACTTCCTCCGACTCGAAGGCGCCGCACTGCATCTCCTGGAATGCCGCGGCTGCCTTGAACAGCGGACCCTGCCGCGCCGGTTCCACATCGACGTCGTCCGCGCACACCTGGAGCAGACCGAGCGGCACGGGCGCTGCAGCCGGGAGCCGTACGCACGCGAGCTAGAGCACGCGCAGGGTGTTCACCGGTTCCAGCTGGAGTGCAGCGGCTGGCACGCGACCGGGAACTGGACGAAGGACGTCACGGCGTTCGAGGTGGCCGCGCTCGTGCGGGCCTTCGTCGACGCGTCCCTCACCACGCAGGAAAGCCGGCCGTCTCCCGGCACTGCCACGGGCACGGGGTGACCGCCGCACGGCGGTGTCGTTGAGCACGGCATCGCGCGCATGACCATCCGACCCCCCGCGGGAGCCCCGGACCATATCGGTCCGGTGTGCAGCACTTCAGTTGGCGAGTTTCGCCACGTACTGTGCTCAGGCTGCAACGCCCTGCCCGAGCCGTTGTGTCGTGTGGGATCATCGGCCGCATGATCGAAGCTCCAGCACGGAAGGGCGGCCTCCGCCCCGCCCGATGACGTGGCCGGACGAGGCCGTGGCCGACGGCACCGCCACGACACCCGCCCACCCTTCCCGTATCGCGCTCTTCGAGACGATACGCGCCGACCGCACCGGCCCCGTCGCCACCCGGCTACTCCGGCTCGCCCACGCCGACACCCCCTTCGTGCGCCGAGAGGCCTTGGACCTCCTCCATAGCCTGGCCCGCGAACGGCCCTGGCCAGAGGCCGTCAACGCCGCAGTGGCCCGGCTCAGTGACCCCGACGAGGAGGTACGGCGCCGAGCCGCGTGCCTCTTCGGCTACCGCGGGCAGCCCCGCCTGGTTCTCGCGGCCCTCGGCGAACTCGCCGATCCTGTCGTGCGCACCATCCTGGCCAGGGCGCTTGGCCCGACCGCCGCCCACCTGACGGATGATGACCTCGCGTCGGTCCGCTTCCTCGCCCACCTGGAGACGCTGCGGGCAGCGCCACCCACGCGATGGCACTCCCTGGACGCCGCACTCCTCGACGACGTCCGGGAGGCCGCGCACCACCTGGCGGGCATCGGGCACATCTGGGGCCAGGCCTTGTACGGACTGAGGCGCGAACACGACACGTACGCCCTCGTGGCCCGCCTCCTCGCCGACCCCGCCACCCGGGACATCGGCGCCGACCTGGCCCGCGAGGCGTGCCACGACTGGCGGGTGGCCCCGGTCAGGCTGCTGCCGCTGCTCGTCCAGCACCGCGGCCAGAAGGTCACCCCGGCTCTTGGTGCGGCCCTCACGACAGCCTCGATCTCCGAGGCGGCGATGCGGACGCACGGAGTTCTCCTCGCCGAAGTCCCCTTCACGCCGTCTCCGAGGGCCCGCCGGATCCCGTCCACCGCGACGGCGTACGACAGCGCATCCGCCGCCGCGCTCCTCGCCGCCAAGCCTGCGGGCATCGCCCGCCTCGCTCACGCCTCTGAGATCTTCGAGGCCCTGCTGGACGCCGGCCCGCTGACCTTCCGACAGGCGGCCCAGCTGTACAACCTGACCTTCCGTCGCCCCGGCCGCTCACAGGCGGAGTGTGCCCCGCTGTGGCTGCGGCACGCCGGTCCTTCCGCGCTGTCCCGGCTGCTCGCCCTCATGACACCGCACCTGGCCGACTACGCGGTCGGCGAGTACTACCTGGCAGGTCTCGCCCGGATGGGTGGCCACGCGCGCCCCGCGCTGCCGGCCGTGACGGCGCTGATCGACAGGCGTACCCGCATCCCCGTCAACGACTCCACCCGCGACGCCGAGATGAGACTGGACGAAAGCCTTCTGGCCGCCGCTCTCAGCACCCCCCGTGCGATCCTCGCAGACGCCGTTCCGCCGCCTCCTGCCCCGCCGTCTCCCCAATAGCCGCCAACTCAAGTCCTTCACCCGCCAAGTGAAACGCGCAGTCACGTCCGGGGCTCGCGGGCTGTTCGGGGCGCGGCTGCTACAGATCGAACTCCAAGTGCTCGATGTCGGTGAAGCGGACCTCCTTCAGCTGGCCAGCGCGGCGGCCGTTGTCCTGGAAGTACACCTCCTTGAGCGCCTCAGCGGCGAGCTCCTGGAGGCGCTGGTCGCTTTCTCCCCGCTCCTGAGCCTCGAAGAGACGGGCGGCGTAGCGGGGCGGCAGGGCGACGGTCAGGTGCCGGATGCGGTCCTGGTCCGTCGACCCGATCGGCGCGCTGTAGCCGAGACGGGCGCGGGTGTCGATGACGATGCCGCCGGTCGTCGCCGCCTTCTCGCGGGCCTTCGCCCGGATCTGGGGCTGCCACCGGGCCTTCACCTCGCGGTCCAGGCGCGCGGCAAGGTCCGGGCGCGGCTTCTTGATCTGGTCCTTCCGCCGCCGTGGGTAGCGGCTGGGCGTTCAGTTGCTGAACACCCAGGCCGGGGGCGGGTCAGCGTTTGATGCGTCCACGGATTGCGAGGGCGCCTAGCCTCACCGTTTCACTTGGGGACGGCTGACTCCGGGGCGGAAATGCGAAAGTGCCTTCCTGACCTGGGACGATGAACCTTGCTGAGGGGTTC
>NZ_JBEZLR010000189.1:0-6770 GCF_040652275.1 Streptomyces sp. NPDC048275 | reverse complement strand
CCTCCGCCTTGCAGTTGGACGCACCAGACCCCGCTCACCAGCGTTTATAGGGCGCCGCCGATTTCCTGCGACTTGATCCGCCGGACAGGCCCTAGCGCCGGACGGGCAGAGATGCCTGGCGGGGGCGCAGCACCCCCGGCGGGGGTCCAGGGGGCGCAGCACCCCTGGCGGGGTCTGGGGCGGAGCCCCAGAAGGATGGGACAGGTAAGGGCGGCGGGGGCGAAGAAACCCCTCAGAAGCCCGCCGGCTCCGTGTACACCCCCCACTCGTCCCGAAGCGCATCGCAAATCTCACCCAACGTGGCCTCCGCCCGCACCGCGTCCAGCATGGGCGCAATCATGTTGGCCCCCTCCCGCGCGGCGGCAAGCATCGCACCGAGAGACGCCCGCACCCGCGCCTCATCCCGCCCGACCTTCCGCGCCCCCAACACCCGCACCTGCTCCCGCTCCACCTCATGGCTGACCCGCAGAATCTCCAGATCCCCGGTCACGGACCCGTGATGGACGTTCACCCCCACCACCCGCTTGTCGCCCTTCTCCAGCGCCCGCTGGTACTGGAACGCGGACTCGGCGATCTCCCCGGTGAACCAGCCGTCCTCGATCCCCCGGAGAATGCCGGAGGTGATCGGCCCGATCGGGTGGAGCCCGTCGGGATGCGCCCGCAGCCCCCGCTCCCTGATCTGCTCGAAGATCTTCTCCGCGTCGGCCTCGATCCGGTCGGTGAGCTGCTCCACGTACCAGGAACCACCCAGCGGGTCGGCCACATTGGCGACGCCGGTCTCCTCCATCAGCACCTGCTGCGTACGGAGGGCGATCTCGGCGGCCTGCTCGGAGGGGAGGGCCAGCGTCTCGTCCAGCGCGTTGGTGTGGAGGGAGTTCGTGCCGCCCAGGACCGCCGCGAGCGCCTCCACCGCCGTACGGACGACGTTGTTGTACGGCTGCTGGGCGGTCAGCGAGACCCCGGCGGTCTGCGTGTGGAAGCGGAGCCACTGCGCCTTCTCGGACCGGGCACCGTACACATCCCGCATCCACCGTGCCCAGATCCGCCGCGCCGCCCGGAACTTGGCGATCTCCTCGAAGAAATCGACGTGCGCGTCGAAGAAGAAGGAGAGGCCGGGTGCGAAGACGTCCACATCGAGGCCGCGGCTCAACCCCAGCTCCACGTACCCGAACCCGTCCGCCAGCGTGTACGCCAGCTCCTGCGCGGCCGTGGAGCCCGCCTCCCGGATGTGGTAGCCGGAGACGGACAGCGGCTTGTAGGCGGGGATCTTCGAGGCGCAGTGCTCCATCAGGTCGCCGATGAGGCGCAGGTGCGGCTCGGGCTGGAAGAGCCACTCCTTCTGCGCGATGTACTCCTTGAAGATGTCGGTCTGGAGCGTGCCGTTGAGGACGGACGGGTCCACGCCCTGCCGCTCCGCCGCGACCAGGTACATGCAGAAGACCGGCACGGCGGGTCCGCTGATCGTCATCGACGTCGTGACGTCACCCAGCGGGATGTCCTTGAACAGGACCTCCATGTCGGCCGCCGAGTCGATCGCGACCCCGCAGTGCCCGACCTCGCCGAGCGAGCGCGGATCGTCGGAGTCGCGTCCCATGAGCGTGGGCATGTCGAAGGCCACGGACAGTCCACCGCCGCCGTTGGCGAGGATCATCTTGTAGCGCTCGTTGGTCTGCTCGGCGTTCCCGAAGCCGGCGAACTGGCGGATCGTCCAGGTACGCCCTCGGTAGCCGGTCGAGTAGAGCCCGCGGGTGAAGGGGTACTCGCCGGGCCATCCGATCCGCTCGAAGCCGTCGTACCTGTCGCCGGGCCGCGGCCCGTACATCGGGTCCACGGAATCGCCGGAGAGCGTGGTGAAGTCGGCATCGCGCTTGCGCGAGGCGTCGTACCGGGCCTGCCAGCGACGGCGGCCCTCTTCGATGGCGTCAGCGTCCATACCCATGAATTTACTAGGACGTCCTAGTAAATGTCGACGGCAAACCGCCGCGAGCCTTGTCACGGCGGCGGAAACCGATCACCCTCGAGCGACGTTCAGGCGGCGCCCGAGGTCGGCCTTAGGCCTTGGCGACCGCGGGCGAGTCGTCCGTGATCTTCGCCTCGAGCTCCTGGGAGACCTTGCGCTCCACGAAGAACGCGGCCGTGGGGATCGTCCCGGCGAGCAGCACCCACAGCTGCTTGCCGACCGGCCACTTCGCCTTGGCGCCGAGGTCGAAGGCGAAGACCAGGTAGAGGACGTACAGCCAGCCGTGCGCGATGGCGACGACGCGCGTGAAGTCCACGGCACCGTCCATGTCGAGCAGGTACTTGGCGATCACACCGAGGGTCAGCAGGACCAGCAGCACACCGGTGACGTAGGCCATCACGCGGTACCTGGTCAGCACGCTCTTCTTCATGAGGACGAGCGTAACGACCCCTTATGCGCGATCTTCGGGCGCCCCTGCTCCTCTCCCCCCGTCGAAGTCGTGCGCCGCGACGCGCAACGGCCGAAGCATCGCGAAGATCTCCCCGCACTCCTCGGCGTCGTACACCCCGAGCCCGAAGTCCATCGCCATCAGGTCACGGGTCGCCGCGTCGCAGACCTCGCGGCCCTTCGGGGTGATGGACGCGAGCGTGCCGCGCCCGTCGTTGGGATTGGGCCGTTTGTCGACGAGCCCCGACTTCACCAGGCGGTCCACGGTGTTCGTGACGGACGTCGGGTGCACCATGAGCCGCTCGCCGATCTTGGACATGGTCAGCTCGCCCGCCTTGGAGAAGGTGAGCAGCACCAGCGCCTCGTAGCGTGCGAAGGTCAGCCCGTACGGCTTGACGACCGCGTCCACCTCGGCCAGCAGGATCTGGTGCGCGCGCATGATCGAGGTGATCGCGGCCATGGACGGCACGGAGCCCCAGCGCTGCTTCCACAGTTCGTCGGCGCGGGCGATGGGATCAAAGGCAAGGCTGAGGGGCTTCGACACGGCATAAGACCTTACCCGCCGGTCATATCACGGTCAGCACCGTCTCGGGTTTCGGTCGCGCACCCTCGCCCCGGAGAAGCGGGCGTCCGCACACGCGCGAAAACCCCGGCCCACCGGACCGGGGTTTTCCGTTGCCGGGAGCCGCCGGCGGGCTACGCGGACAGGTGTCGCTCCACCGTTTCCACCTTGGAGGTCAGGCCGTCCGTCACACCGGGGCGGATGTCCGCCTTCAGGACGACGGAGACGCGCGGCGCCCGCGCCTCGACGGCGGCGACGGCGCGCTTGACCACGTCCATCACCTCGTCCCACTCACCTTCGATGGAGGTGAACATGGCATCGGTGCGGTTCGGCAGGCCCGACTCGCGGACGACCCGGACGGCGTCGGCGACGTACTCCCCCACGTCCTCGCCGACACCCAGCGGCGTCACGGAGAAGGCGACGATCATGACGCCTCCACGACTCCCTCACGGCGGGCACGGGAGGCGATGACCGCGTCCTCGGCCTCACGCTTGAGCTTGCGCTCGGCGAAGAAACCGCCGGTGGGCAGCACGGAGAGGACGAAGTAGAGGATCCCGGTGCCCGCGCTCCACTTGGTGCGGTTCCAGGCGTCCGCCCAGAAGATCACGTACAGGATGAAGAGGGCGGCGTGGACGTACCCCATCACAGGCACCGCGTTGAAGTCCGTGGTCCGCTTCAGTACCGAGCAGACGAGCAGCAGCAGGAAGGAGACGGCCTCGGGGGCCGAGACCAGGCGGAGGCGGCGGAGGGCGGTGGCGGTCTTTATGTCCACGGTTCACCTTCGGTGGGTTTGGTGGGCTTGGTGGGTTCGGCGGGGAGAGCCGTCGACGCTTTGTGAACGCAAGCACAAACGTCCGGCCATTGTGGCATCTGAGGCCCGGCCGCCCCCGACAGGGGGCTCAGGGTGTCCTCGGGGTGTCGTCAGGGTCCGGATCATCCCGTAGGCCCTGGTTGACGGCGCCACCTGTTGGTTACCTTCACAAGGTGGCGATGTTCCGACTCCAAGGCAGCAAGGTGCTGGCCGTCGACATGACCGGGGACGCCGTGAAGGCGAAGAACGGCTCCATGGTCGCGTACGACGGTCAGATGGCCTTCAAGAAGATGAGCGGTGGCGGCGAGGGGATCCGCGGGATGGTGACCCGGCGGATCACCGGCGAGCAGATGACGGTGATGGAGGTGAAGGGACACGGGACCTGCTGGTTCGCGGACCGGGCCGCCGAGATAAACCTCGTGAACCTCCAGGGCGACAAGCTGTACGTCGAGTCGAGCAATCTGCTCGCGACGGACGCGGGACTGCGCACGGGCACGTCCTTCACCGGGCTGCGCGGCGCCTCGCAGGGCAACGGGCTGTTCACCACGACCGTCGAGGGGCACGGCCAGGCGGCGATCACCTCCGACGGTCCGGCGGTGGTGCTGCGCGTCAGCTCCCAGTACCCCCTGACGGTCGACCCGGGGGCGTACATCGCGCACCAGGGCAATGTCCGGCAGTCCTTCCAGGCCGGTGTGACGTTCCGCACGTTCATGGGCGAGGGCGGCGGCGAGGCGTTCCAGATCCGTTTCGAGGGCGACGGCCTGGTCTACGTACAGCCCAGCGAGCGCAACACGATCGCGGGTGATGTGTGAGATGCCGTTCCGCGAAGTGAACGCCAAGATGATCGAGGCGACCGTCATGCCGGGCCAGCGCCTGTTCAGCCAGCGCGGCGCGATGCTCGCCTACCAGGGCGAGGTCTCCTTCACGCCCAATATGCAGGGTGGCCAGGGCGGGGTCATGTCGATGCTCGGGCGCCGGGTCGCCAATGAGTCCACCACGCTGATGACCGTGGAGGGCAGCGGCACCGTCCTGTTCGGGCACGGCGGCCACCACATCCAGGTGATCAGCCTCTCGGGCGACACCCTGTACGTCGAGGCGGACCGACTGCTCGCCTTCGACGGCACCCTCGAGCAGGGCACGATGTTCATGGGCTCGCAGGGCGGTGTCATGGGCATGGTCCGGGGTCAGGTGACGGGCCAGGGGCTCTTCACGACCACCCTCAAGGGGCACGGCTCGGTCGCCGTGATGGCGCACGGCGGGGTCATCGAGGTCCCGATCACTCCCCAGCGCCCTGTCCACGTCGACCCCCAGGCGTACGTGGCGCACCACGGCGACGTACGCAACAAGCTGTCCACGGCGCTCGGCTGGCGCGACATGGTGGGCCGCGGCTCGGGCGAGGCGTTCCAGCTGGAGCTGAGCGGCAGTGGTGCGGTGTTCGTCCAGGCCTCGGAGGAGAAGCTGTGAGCGCGTACGGGACTCCTGGCGGCCCGGCGGTCCACGACCCCATGACCCTGCCGGTCGACGACAACGTCAACAACTACACCTTCTGCGTGGAGCTCAAGGGGAGCCAGTGGTTCCTGCAGAAGGGCAAGATGATCGCCTACTACGGGACGATGGAATTCAACGGCATCGGGCACGGTCGCCTCGACCGCCTCGTCCGTACGTCGTTCCATTCGCCTCTGCACGCGAGCGACTGGGTGGTGGCCGAGGGCTCGGGCAAGATGCTCCTCGCCGACCGGGCCTTCGACGTCAATTCGTACGACCTCGAGAACGGCAATCTGACCATTCGCTCCGGCAACCTCCTCGCTTTTCAGCCAACTCTCGCGCTCAAGCAATCGATCGTGCCGGGCTTTTTGACGCTGATCGGAACCGGCAAGTTCGTGGCGGCCTCCAATGGTCCGGTGGTGTTCATGGAACCTCCCATCCGGGTGGATCCGCAGGCGCTCGTCGGCTGGGCCGACTGCCCGTCCCCGTGTCATCACTACGACCACGGGTACATGACCGGTGTCATGGGCGGTCTACGTGCGCTGACAGGCCTCGGCGGGGCCTCCGGAGAGGAGCATCAGTTCGAGTTCGTAGGGGCGGGCACCGTGCTGCTCCAGTCCACCGAGGTCCTCATGGCCGAGCAGGCCACGGGGGCGGTTCCGCACGAGCCGGGAGTGCCCGGCGGCGGCGGGACACCGGGCCAGCATGGCCAACACGGCCAGCAGGCCGGCGCACCGCGTCTTCCCGGACAGCTCGGAGACCTCCAACGTCGCTTCGGGCTGTGAGCGGTAGTCTGCGGAGTGTGACGTCGAACGTGTGCGCGCCGTCACGCCACCCTCACTAGTTCGCCTTTCAACATTTTAGGTAGACTTCATTCATGGAGACCGAGACGGCCACGCGCTGGCTGACCGATGCGGAGCAGTGCGCCTGGCGCACCCACCTGGAGGTCAACAGGCTGTTGACGTACCAGCTCGAGAGGGATCTCCAGCCGTTCGGGCTGACGATGAACGACTACGAGATTTTGGTGAACCTCTCCGAGTCTGAGGGCGACCGGATGCGGATGAGCGACCTCGCGGCCGCCACCCTCCAGTCCAAGAGCCGCCTCTCGCACCAGATCACCCGCATGGAGAACGCGGACCTGGTCCGTCGCGAGAACTGCGAGTCCGACCGCCGGGGCCTGTTCGCCGTCCTCACCGAGCACGGCAGGGAGACGATGACGAAGGTCGCCCCGCATCATGTGGCATCCGTGCGCAGGCACTTCATGGACCTGCTGTCCCCCGAGGCCCTGGAGGACCTCAACAAGTCGCTGCGGCCCATCGCGGAGCACCTGCGGGGGCAGCGCGGCAAGCCGTAACGCTCCGCTGTGCTGCGCGGGGGGACTGCGGGTCGCGGTCGCGGCTAGGGCCTGTCGTTTGGATCACGCCGCGGACGCGGGGGAGCGCCCTCAGCACACCGAAGATCCGCATGTCGGCGGCGCTGGAGATGCCCTGGGACTTCCCGTCGTG
>NZ_JBEZLR010000188.1:0-6813 GCF_040652275.1 Streptomyces sp. NPDC048275 | reverse complement strand
CATCCGCGCACCGTGCAGACGTACACACTGGGCTTCAAGATGGTCAAGGACGGAGACATTGACGCCGGGCCTGACGGCTAACGCAACGGCGTTGCCGCGACGTGGTGTAGGGGATCAAGAGCTACGCGTTCCGGTTCGAGACCCGTGGCGATCTCTGCGGAGACTGCAGCCCACGAAGCGTCCCGGCAAGGCGAGTTGGACATCTGATCGGGCATGGTCGGCGCCCCTGGCCTGCGGATTCCGGTGTCTTGATCCCCTACACCACGTGGCGGGACGCCATCGAACCACTTGGACTTCCCACTCCACGTCGGACAGATCCGTCGGATACCCGCGCCGCTCCTCGGCCACCTCGGCCGCCATCAGCGCAGGGACTCCAACCCGCCTTCCCTGACCGGGGCTTCGCAGACACCCTCTAGAGGACACCTTGGGGCCTCTCTGGCCCGCTCGAATGCGACACCGGAGGACCTTGTGAAGGCGACGCGCGGCGCTCGCCTGTTATCCCCGAAACGACAGGATCTACGGGGCACACGCCGTGTGCCGCGACTTGGGCAGGCGCAATCGCCGACCCCATCCCGATCACCAGCTCGCTGCCTTGCCCACCGCGGCCCGGGACAGCACCCGTGCCACACTCGGCGATGACGCCTGTCAGTGCGAGTTCGGGATTCAACATCTGACAACGGTCTACGCGTACGCCGAGGCGGAGTCCGACGCCGCGCAGCGCCTCCTCCGGCGAGAGCGGCCGAGCCATGCTCCGCTGCGGTACGGCTCTCTGACTCCGTTCGGACCGGGACGGAACCCTCCGAATGGCGGGTCGGACGCCGCAAAAGGACAAGATCGTGAGACAGAAATGCCGTGTCCCTCGAATGAGACGGCGGATGAAGCCCAGGTCACCATGACGGAACAGGACATTCCGATTGCGGGCCTACATCCACGTGTAGGTTCGTTTCGAGTATCCCTTTCTCGTTGACGGTGGCCCCTGTCCGACCCAAAGGCCAGAACGGTGAGACGAACCGAGCTTCCCGAACTGAGCCGCTCGATGGCCTGTCGGCCAGAGCGGCGCCGACGATGGCGTCAGCGGCAGGCCCGGACCAAGCGAACCGCGCATGGTCACGATTCGTGCGAGCGAAGCCGCTGTCGTACGACCCGCCGTCCGGCGCGGTGCGGATGCTCTAGCAGCACCACGCCGTTTCGGCTGAAGGGCCGCAGCTGCTCGGGGCAGCGGCCCTTCCGGCACAACTCGGTGCCGGGTGCTAGCCCAGGTCGAAGGTGTTGGGCAGCCCCAGCCGATAGCGCACCTCGTCGACCCGCTTCAGGGGCTCCATCTCCGGCGGCCGGAACAACTCCCAGATGTGACACCGTTCGGCGCCCGAATTGTCCGCGTCCAGGAGTGCGTTGACGGCGCATCGCGCGGACTCGTTGGCGCCCTCCATGGTCGCCAGGTCCACATCCGTACGGATGTAGTCGCCTGCGAGGAAGAAGTTCGGCACCGCTGTCCTCGCCGATGGGCGGTGGTAGAGCGTGCCAGTGGGGTGGATGAGGAGCTGTTCGCGGTTCTGCGGGTCGGGGCCGCCGAGGCCCGTCACCGCCGGGTCCATGAACCAGCCGAGCCGGTCCTCGTCCCTGAGCGTCATCTTGCCTGAGTCGTTCAGCCCGTCCTTCAGCTGGGCCCACAGTTCAGCGACGACCTCGTCCTTGGTGCACTCATGGGCCGTCTTGCCGTACAGGATGCCGGGCTTGTCCCACTCGGAGATGATCGCGGACAGGCACTCGTGGGCCCTCCCGTCTCCGTAGTCGCGCGAAAAGTCCCGTACGTCCCAGAACTGCGTCTGGCCGATTCCGGTGACCGCCCACGGTGAGTCCAGGCAGTTGATGTGGCCGTGCACGACGGGGGTGGGCGTGCGCATGTAGAACATCACGCCGGTCATCCAGTCCGTCTTCAGAGCGTCGCACCGCCCGAGCTGCGGGTCGGCGGCGCGCAGGGCCGGGCCCCAGGTCACGCGCGCGTGCTCGACCGGGAGGGCGGAGACGTAGTGGTCGGCGGTGATGGTGCGCTGCCGGCTGCCGTCGCGCGCCGCCACCCGTACGCCGGTCACCCGGCCGCCGCCGTACACCACCTCCCGGACCTCGGTGTCGAGCACGAATTCGACGCCCAGGGAGCGCAGATGCGTCTCCCAGGGGTCGATCCACGCCTCGCTGGTCGGGGCGTTCAGTACCCGGTCGACGTCCGCGTCGCCATCCATGCCGCGGCCGAGCAGGCCCCACAGGAGGAGGGCCTCGATGATGACGCGGCCGACGGTGCGGGTGGAGGCGATCTCGGCGCGGGTGGCGACGAGATTGCGGGTCTGGCCGATACCGAGGAGCACCTGGTACTCGCGGCTCATCTCGCCGGCCCGGATGAAGTCCCACCATGTGACCTTCTCCCACTGGTCCTCGCGGCGGGCGTCGCAACTGGTGAGGTGGACCAGGAGGCGGTCGGCGAAGTAGGCGGCCTCATTGGCGGGCAGGTGAGTGGCGAGGTCCAGCACCGACAGGATCTGGTCGCGGATCCAGGACGGGGTGAGGTCGCCGGCGGCGGGCGGGGTGGTGACCCGGCGGAGTGGGAAGTGCAGGTCCGGGCGGTCCGAGCAGCGCGCGAACAACGCCTCCGTACCACTGCGGAGGTTGCCGTGGACGCCGTTCGCGTTGCCGGGGAAGGGAATGCGGCGCATGGTGTCCGGCAGATTCCGGTAGAAGCCGGGAAAGAAGCGGAAGCCGTGCTCGCCGGGAAGCGGCTTGCGGCCGCCCGTTCCGGTCCCGGGGACGTCCATTGAGCGGGCCTTGCCGCCGAGGGCGTCGTAGTACTCGTAGACCGTGACCTCGTAGCCGCGTTCGGCGAGTTCGTGGGCGGCGCTGAGGCCGGAGACTCCGCCGCCGAGGACGGCGACGCGCTTGCCGGAGAGGGCCGCGGCCGCGCTGTCGGCAGCCCCTAAGGCGCCGACCGCTCCCCCACCGACGACTCCGGCGACCGCTCCCCCGGTCGCCGTCAGGAAGCGTCTGCGGCTGTGTCCGTTGTACCCCTGAGACTGCTGCGCGTGTTCTGTTGTCATGAGCACCGGAGGGTAGGGAGGGGCTCCGGAAGCCGGAAGCCCTATTTCCTGTCACCCACAGCATCCTCACAAACACAAGGAGACAGCGATGCCGAGCGTGTTCGTGTAAGGCCGGCCCGTCGACTCGAGTTACGGCGGAGATGTCTACGACAGCGCGGAGGCACCAGCAGTCCAACTGCATAACCAATACAGCAGGTTGAAGAGCTCACGGCATGATGCCCCGTGTGGACTCGATGAACGACACGCCGGACGGGCCCCGAACCCGCTGGGGAGTATTCACCCAACCGGATTTCCGCCTGCTCTGGACAGGCGAGACCGTGAGCGGGCTGGGCAACAGCATCACCGTGGTCGCGTTGCCGCTGATCGCGGTTGAAATGTTGAATGCCAGCTCCACCGCCGTCGGCCTGCTCGCCGCGGCGGTTTGGCTGCCCTGGCTGCTGGTGGGGCTGCCGGTAGGCGCATGGGTGGACCGGATACGCAAACGGCCACTGATGATCGCGTGCGATCTGGTGGCCGTCGCGGCGCTGGTGAGCATTCCACTGGCGGCGTGGCTCGACGCGCTCACCTTTGAGCACCTGGTCGTCGTCGCGCTGATATGCGGCACGGCGGCGGTGTGCTTCAACACCGCTTACCACTCGTACATCCGGATCGTGCTCGACGGCCGCGACCTGCTGGAGGGCAACGCCAAACTGCAGGGCAGCGAGGCAGCCACCCAGGTTGCCGGAGCCGGGGTGGCGGGACTGCTTGCCCAGGCGTTCGGTGCGATCACCGCGCTATTGGCCGACGCGGTGACGTTCCTGGTATCCGCGGTCTGCCTGAAGCGGATCAGCGTGATCGAGCCGGACCGCGCTCCGGACGAGGAACGCGTCCCCCTCCGCCGGCAGATCAGCGACGGGCTCCGCTTCGTGGGCCGGGACCGGTACCTGCGGCCGATGGTCACCTGGGGCGCCGTGATCAATATGTCGCTGATGGGCTACCAGGCGGTTCAGGTCGTCTTCCTGGTCCGCACCGTCGGGCTGAACCCCGCCATGGTCGGTCTGCTGCTGACCAGCGGCAGCACCGGTGGCATCGTGGGCGCGCTGGTGGCCACTAGGGTCAGCCGGCGGTTCGGCACCGCGCGCGGGCTTCTTCTCCTGCAGGTCGCCACCGCGCCGTTCGCGCTGCTCCTGCCGATGACCACGACGGGGCTGGGGCTGTTGCTGTTCGCGATGGGAGCTTTCCTCGTCGGGATCGGCATTTCCGTGGCCAACATCTTGGTTGGCAGCTTCCGGCAGGCCTACTGCCCGCCGCACATGCTCGGCCGGGTCGTGGCGACGGCCATGATGATCAACCACAGCACCATCCCGCTCGGGTCCCTGCTCGGCGGCGCACTCGGCGACGCCGTCGGGTACCGGCCAGCCATGTGGATCATGACGGGTGTCGTCGCGCCCAGCTGGCTCATCCTCGCCACGAGCCCGATGCGCCGCGAACGCGACCTTCCGCAGACCCACGAGCCAGAACAAGCGCACGCCAAGAGCTGAAGGTGGCGAAAGGGCCGCCAGACGAACAAGTAGTTCGGAGAAGGGCTGCTCTGTGTCGCCTGCAAGAGGCGAGAAGGCATGTGCTGGCGCCGTGAACTGGACGGGGGCCACCGTGGCGAGCCGTGCTTCCACGCGTACTGGAACCACCCACCGGCTGCACCACTGTGCTGGTTGTACGGGAAGTCATCGCTGTCGGCGCACCGCCGTGAGGATGTCTTCGCGAAACGCGTGATCAAGGCCGCCAGTCTGAGTCGGTGAGACGCCCAACAACGACGGCCACATCGCGTCCGGCGACACGCGCCAGGGCCGTTCCGACGGCCTGACCAGGAGCCGCGCCCCTTCAAAACTCTGCATCGCTCGTTGACAGGCCTGGTCCTGCGGCGAGTGGCCCGCAGGATTCAGCGGTGCGGCAGCTGATGGGTGCCACGGGCCATCCGCAGTCGCATGGCCTGCCACAGTTCACCGGCACCACGGCTGCTGTCCGGACGGTCGGTGTGCCCGACCGGATGGCAGGCGTTGTGGGCGACCTTGGCACTGCCGTAGTCGCGGTGATGCGCGCCCAGCCAGGCGATGCCACTGACTAGATGGAAGAGTTCCGTCTGCGCGAACAGACGCGCAGGGAAGTCACCGGGGATCAGCGCGACCCAGGCCCCGTCCTCCTCTTCCTGCTCGCCCCCAGCGAGCAGCAAGAAGAGCAACCACACTGCGGCCCGCAGAGGCCGGTAACCGTAGCCGACCGTCCAGTCCTGCAGCAGACCCCACCAGCGCAAGGCGGCCGGCTGTGTCGCCTGCCGCCTGCGGCACTTGGCCAGGAGAACGTCTTGCGCAGGCCTTCAATCCGCAAGGCTGGCAGCAGTGGCTGGCCGCAGCCCTCATCGCCCCCGGCTGGATCCTCGCCACGACCATCGCTGCCGGACTCACCCGCACGCTGGCCCGGCGCTAACCCGCCAACGAACCCGCATCCAAGGATCAGCAGCGAACTTCACCAGAACCGCTTAGCGCAGCCGCGAGTGCCCTCGGAGATGCCGGGCGCCGCAGTGGGATCGGAGGCTGGCCCCGCCTTTGGACCGCAGCCCTCGACACCTTCCTTCACGCCTACAACTACCATCGCTGCCACACCGCACTCGGAGGCCAGCCCCCGATCAGCCGCGTAAACAACCCTGCAGGTCAATACAGCTAGGGCGCGGACACCTTGGAGAGCCGGAGTGGTTAACGTCGCGTCGTCACGGATGCAGGGTCACTGAGAGGTTCATCAGCCATCGGGGTTGGCCGTCGACGCGGCGACCAGACCAGGGGACCGGACGGCTTCACGCCGTTGATGACGGGTCGGCCGGGCGTGTGCGGCGCCTCGACGATGCCCTGGGCGATCTGGGCGCAGCGCACGAGGATGCGCCGCAGTTCGGCCTTGCCGGGCCAGCCGCCCGGGTCCCCATGCACTTGGAGCGTCACCTCCGGCGCCGTCGCCCAGTTCAGGTCCCGCAGGTCTCCGCCTGGGCCGTGGCCGATGACCAGATGCGGCCACGGTGCCTCGGCGGCGCCGGACACGCGGCCGGGGCAGCCGAGGGCGTCGGTGACCTGGTCGCTCTGCTGGAGCCGCGCCAGGAGTACGGAGACTGGGTCGGCGTCGGCGAGTGTCAGTTCGGTCATCAGGTGCAGGCGATGAAGTCCTGGCCGCACAGGCGGCGGGTGTAGTCGGGGGACACGAGGATCTGGGCGCCGGGGGTGTAGTCGGTTCCGCCGATGCGCAGGTGATGCGACAGGGTGACGGTTTCCGGTGTCTGGCTGTGGCCGAGGGGCGGGCCGGCGACGGCCGGGGCAACGGCGCGGGGTGGGGTCGGTGGTGTCGGTGACAGTCTCGGAGGCGGACTCCATCGCCACGGCGGTGGCGGGCTTCTTGGGGGTGGTGTTCGTAGCCATGGCGCGCATGGTGCGGACGGGAGCTGCTTGTGTCGCGTTCTCCATCCGCCGGTCACCGGCGGCGGATAGCCTGCCGCTTTGGGCAGCACCACCGGCCCCTGCGCGCGACAACCCGCCGACGGGGGCCGAAGGAGATCGACCGATCGGGTCGAGTTGCCCCCCCCAAGGGGCTGTCGGCCTTCCTCCTGGGCCCTTCTCAGCCCAGGGTGTGATCATGAAAACCCTGCGATTGCACTGTCTGCACCGCTCTGTCGCAAGCGCGGCTGCGGCAGCCGTCATCAGCCTTGCAG
>NZ_JBEZLR010000187.1:0-6858 GCF_040652275.1 Streptomyces sp. NPDC048275 | reverse complement strand
GGCGCCTGGAACTTCTGGCAGACCCACCACTGGTACTGAGCAACCAGCACCGAACAACCCGAACGCTCCCCCTGACGCGAAGGCGGCGGCCCCCCGATCCCCGGGACCGCCGCCTTCGCCACACCCACACCCACACACGTGCACCCTCGCGCCTACCTGCGGGCTGTGGGGACACGGTGCGTCGCGGGTGGTCCGGGTGGTCCGCGTGGTCGGGGCGCGGGGTGTTCAGCGGGTGCGGGTGGGCAGGCTGATGGTGGAGGGGTGGTCGGGGTCGTGGAACACCTGCTGGTTTGCCGCCTTCAGCTCGGTGGCGGTCTGCCGGGGTTCGCCGGTGCCGGGGTTGCGGTTGTACTGGGGGAACGCGCCGCTGGAGACCTGGATGCGGATGCGGTGGCCGGAGGGGAGCAGGTAGGCGGTGGGGGACAGGGTGACGGTGACGCGTGAGAGTTCGTCGGCGTGTGTGACGCCGATGAAGCCGTCGCAGATGTTGGTGGAGCGGCCTGCGGCGTCGACGTCGCAGACGCGGACGAACACGTCGGCGTGGGGCAGGCTGGAGCGGAACCAGATGTCGGCGCTGACGTCTCCGATCATCTCGACGTCCTCGGTGAGGGTGTCGCTGGTGTAGGTGAGAACGTCGGGGCGGGCTTCCAGCGCGGTGTTGTCGACGCGGCCGGCTTTGATGCCGGGCAGCAGGCGTACTCCGCCGACGGCGGGCGTGGGGTCGGCCGGGTCGTAGCGGTAGGAGTCCGGTTCCGATGTCGGCGGCGGGGCGAGGGCGAGGCGTCCGGCGGGGTGCAGGTGGAAGCGTTCCGGTGCGTATTCCGGCGGGGGCCAGGCGGACAGGTCGCGCCACTGCTCCGAGCCCATGACGAACACGCGCACCGGTGCCCGGTCGGCGGGGCCGGTGCCGTGGGCGTGGCCCAGTCCGAACTCCAGGGTCTCGCGCACCACGGTTTTCACGATCGAGGCCGAGTTGTGTGACCAGGGCCCGATGATGAGGCGGGGGTGACGGCCGGCGGCCTGCAGGCGGGCGTAGTCGCGCAGCTGGCCGGGCAGGAACACGTCGAACCAGCCGGCGATGAGGCTGGCGGGCACGGTCACGTCCGGGACCTGGTTGCTGACGTCGGTTCCGTCCCAGAACGGAGAGTCGGTGTCGTGCACCATGAAGTTCTGGATGATGTCGGAGCGGTGGCCGAGGGCGGCGCTGTCGGCGTCGGACAGCGGCAGTACTCTTTCGGCACGGCGACGCCGGCGAGCCCCCAGCAGGAACCGGGCCGTCGCCCAGCGGCGTTGCTGAGCCTCGACGAGCACACCCCAGCCGAACGCCGCTTCCAGGGCGAACGCATCCTTGCGCAGGAACGCCAGCCCCAGCGCCGAATCGGTCATCGCCGGAATCATCGCCTTGACCTGTGCGGGCAGCTGGTCGGCCATGGCCCACTGGGTGTATCCGAGGTAGCTGGGGCCGCACAACACCAGCGATCCCGCGAACCACGCCTGCTTGCACACCCAGTCGACGGTGTCGATCCCGTCGAGCCGTTCATGGCGTAGCGGGTCGAAGTCCCCGCCGGAGCCGGACGTACCGCGCGTGCTCTGTATCAGCACCTGAAATCCTCGTTCGGCCAGCGGCCGGGCCAGCTGCAGCGCGATCGGCCCACCACGCCCGTAGGGGCTGCGCAGCAACGCGGTCGGCAGGCCCTCGCCGCCGGTGCGGGGCGCCAACCGGTCGGCCAGCAGCACGGTGCCGTCCCGCATCGGGACCTTGAGGTCACGTTCGACCAGCAGGTCCCGGGTCTTCGGCGCCGGCAGTCCCAGTATTCGCTCGACGAGCAGGCTGGTCAGAGGTGGTGTTTTCATTCGGGTCCTCGGTGTGCGGGCGGGCCCGGCCGCGGTGTGCGTCGGTGAGATCGGACTGGATCCGCAGCAGACGCTCGGCGAATCCGCCCGGATCCAGGGGGTCGGCCCGTCGATCAGCCGTTCGTTCAGCGCCATGGCCGTGGCGCCGGTGAAGAAGTCTGCCATCTCGTCGGCGGTCTTCTTGTCGGCGGTCTTCTTGTCGAGATCGCCGAACAGCTGTCGGGCGCTGGCCATGCTGTGGGGGCGGAAGAGGCTGACCACCGTTCTGATCACGGCATACGCGCACGACCCGACCATGACCACACGCCTACTGTCTCCGCGCGACCTCTTACCACGGCGCGACGGCCGCGAGTACTCCCCGTGCAGCCGTTCCGTTCGGCCAGGTCCACCCGGCGACGAGGTGTTCGGACGACCTCTGCGCGGCCTCCACCGACCGCAGGACGCGGTTGACCTGAACGTCAAGCCCGTCGCCAGGGCCGGTTCCATGCACGGTGACGGTCGGGTCAGGGGTGTCGCTCTTGCTCTGGTGCTGCGGTATCGCCTCACCGCGCAGGAGGGCGCGCAACTGCGCCATCACCACCGGGTCGTGGACGCCGTCGTAGATCCACCGGGTGCCGAGTACCCCGTGCTCGGAGGTGCCGATCAATGCCTCGCCGGGAACGCCCTCCAGCACCGCACCGCGGTAACCCATCGGTACCAGATACGCCACCGGCTCCTGCGCGGTGGCGTCCACCACGACCATGAACTCGATCCCGACCGTGCCCTCCGGATCGTCCAGACGGAACCCACCGGCCTTCACCAGTTCCGGCGTTTCCGCGTCGCCCACGTACCAGCTCTGCTTCGGCAGCCAGCCGGTGAGCAACTCCAGCTTGGTGGGCGTCATGGTGGTGCGGTGGATCGAAGCCATGCGAGCTCCCTCACGCGTAGGTCCGGTCCCGTCCTCCAACGGGATGTGATCGAACCTATAGGAGACCGCCGTACCTCCCGAGCCGCCGGGAGCCATGGACCGCCAGGCCAGGCGTTCACGGTGGACATGCCGCGCAGGGCGACCGCTCGTACCCTGAAGTGGATGCCTGCGGTCGTCCATGTCCACGGGAAGTCGGCCTACCAGGTACGCGGTGGTCGAGATCCTGTCCGGCACCCGGTGGAGCGGCGGGAGGTTGCCCCATGAGCAGGCGCTGGACCGCGCGTCTGGCCCTGGCGGCGGGCGCGGCGGCGCTTCTGGTGCTGGTGGTCTTCGCCGGGCTCGGAAGCCTCGTGCTGATGGGAGTGGGGTGGGCAGGGCTGGCGCTCACGGCGGCCGGCGGGTGGTGGATGCTCACCCACACCGGCTGGATCAGGGTGCTGGCCACGCTGCTGGTGGTCGCCGCGCCGCTCGGTGTCCTGCTTCTGTACGCGGCTGCCGGGCTGCTGTGGGTCGTGCTGGTCTCGCTCGGCCTCTGGGCACTGGCCGTTTCCGCAGGCAGGGCCGCACTTGTCGAAGACACCTCGCCCAGCATGCCGGAGCGCTCCGTCAGCCGGGCCGAGCGACCGTTCCTGATCATGAATCCGCTCTCAGGCGGCGGAAAGGTCGAGAAATTCCGCCTGACGGAGCGGGCCAGAGCCCTTGGTGCCGAGGTCGTCGTACTGGATCCGGCCCGGCGGCAGGATGTGGCCGAGCTGGCGCGCCGGGCCGTCCAGAGTGGAGCTGACCTGCTCGGCGTCGCGGGTGGTGACGGTACGCAGGCCTCGGTCGCCGCTGTGGCTGCAGAGCACGATATTCCCTTCATGGTGATCAGCGCCGGCACCCGCAACCACTTCGCCATGGATCTGGGCCTGGACCGGCAGGATCCCTCCAGATGTCTGGAGGCACTGACCGACGGCGTCGAACTGCGCGTCGACCTCGGCTGCCTCCATGCGGGAGATCCTGTGGACCGGAGCACGGGGCAGGTCTTCATCAACAACGCCTCGTTCGGCGTGTACGCGGAAGTCGTGCAGAGCCCCGCCTATCGCGACGACAAGGCTCGCACCATCCTGGAGATGCTGCCGGATCTGCTGACTCACCACAGCGGCACACGGCTGAGTGTCCGCGCCGGATCGCTGACCATGGACGGCCCCCAGGCCGTACTGGTGAGCAACAACCCCTATGAGAGGGGCGACTCGGCGGGACTGGGGCGCCGAGAGCGACTGGACTCCGGCGAGCTGGGCGTGCTGTGTGTCGACGTCGGCAACGCCGCCGAAGCCACGGAGCTCCTGCTGCGTGGCGGGCAGGGTCGCGGGCTGAGCGCGGCCACCGCCCGAGAGGTCGTCGTCGACGCCCAGGCTCCCCTCATCCCGGTCGGTGTCGACGGCGAGGCCCTGATGTTGCCCACCCCGGTGCGCTGTCGACTCGCGGCCGGCGCTCTGCGCGTGCGCGTGCCCCGGCACCGGCCCGGCGTGCCGCACGGCGCCCCGCCGATGGACTGGCGCCGGGTGCGGCGTCTGGCGCTGACGATGGGGCGGGTCGCGGCAGGACGCGGCGCCACCTGAGCGAACGGCCGGTGTCGGTCCGGCGTACCTACGGCGTGCGGTACAGATGCGGCCACGCCTGGGTCCGATGTCCGGAAAACCACCGGAGTTCCCGCACCCAGCGCGCGGTCACTGCTCGTCGGTGGGCGGTTGAGCAGGGGTATCGGGTCCGGGCTCGGCAGGCAGTTCGGTGGTGGTGAGGGACGTCCACTCCGCTCCGGTACGCAGTCTGAAGGCGGCGACGGCGGCCTCCACGGTGGGGAAGAAGTGCCGGGGGTCGATGGTGCGGGTGAGTCCATACTGTTCGATCTTGCGCCGCACGGGGTCCTTGAGCTCGGCGAACACCAGATGCACGTCCTGGGCGTTGAGGTGCTCGTCGAGTTCCTCCAGGACGTCGGCGGCGGTGGTGTCCACGTCGGTCATGGGCTCCGCCGCGATCAGGATCCAGCTCGGCCGCGGATCCGCCTGGGCCAGTCGCAGAATCTCGTCGCGGAAGGTCTTGGCGTTGGCGAAGATGAGCGGGGCGTCGAACCGGTAGATCACCAGGCCCGGCAGCAGCTCGGCCTGCGGGTAGGAGCGGACGTCGTGGTAGCCCTCAAGTCCCTGCGCCCGCCCCAACACGGTGTTGTACGGCCACCAGGTGCGTCGGAAGACGTTGAGGACGGACAGGGCCACGGCGATGGCGATCCCGGGCAGCACGCCCAGCAGGGCCACGCCGACGAAAGCCGCGACGCACAGCAGGAACTCCGCGCGGCGCTGCCGCCACAGCCGTACCACCCCCGGGACGTCGGCCAGGGACAGTGACGCGGTGATGACCACGGCGGCAAGGGCCGGCTGGGGGAGATTGCGGAACAGGCCCGGAGCCAGCACAAGCATGAGGACGATGAGCGCCGCTCCGACGACCCCGGTGAGCTGACTTCTGGCCCCCGCGCGCTCCGCCACCGCCGTACGGGATCCACTCGTGCTGACGGGGAAGCCCTGGAAGAGACCGGCCGCCAGGTTCGCGACACCGACCCCGGCCATCTCCTGATTGCCGCGGACCTCCTGCCCCGCGCGGGCCGCGAAGGCCGACGCGTTGGAGATCGTGTCGGCCAGGGACACCAGGGCGATGCCCAGCGCACCGGCGAACAGCGGCGCGAGGTCGGCGAGTCGGACGTCGGGGATCGTGAACGGCGGGAAGCCCTCGGGTAGTTCGCCGACCAGGTTGACGCCGTGCTTGCCCAGGTCGAAGACCGTGGCCGCGGCGATCGCCAGGACCACCATCACGAGCACCGCGGGCACCTTCGGCAGGAAGCACTGCAGGACCAGGATCAGGACGATCCCGCAGCCACCGACCGCGGCGGCGGCCGGCACCGCAGCCCCGTCGGCGAGTTTCTGCACGAGGCCGACGCACTCGCCGATCAGGTTGTCCGCCTCGACTTTGAAGCCGAGCAGCTTGGGCAGCTGACCGATCAGAATGGTCAGGGCCAGGCCGTTCATATAGCCGATCATCGTCGGTTTGGAGATCAGATCGGCGATGAAACCGAGCTTCGCCACCGAGGCAAGAATCATGATGGCCGCCACCATGAGCGCGAGCACCGACGCCAGCGCGACAGCCCGGTCGGGATCCCCGTCGGCCGCCACCAGGGGGAGCACGGTGGCGGCGATCATCGGCCCCAGCGAGGAATCCGGGCCCAGCACCAGGATCCGGGACGGCCCGCACACCGCGTATCCGAGCAGGCAGAGAATCGTCGTGTACAGGCCGGTGATGGCCGGCAGGCCCGCCAACTCGGCGTACGCCATGCCCTGCGGCACCAGCAGCGTGGTCAGGACGACTCCCGCGACCAGGTCCTTGACCAGCCACTCTCGCCGGTAGGACGACACCGCACGGATCCCGGGAACAACCCGCAACCGGGAGAGAAGCCCGTGGCTGGTGTGCGGGGTTGTCACAGACAGTCCTTCCGTTCTGCCCTGCCGCCCCCGGTCCTCTCCGACCAGTGTCGACCCATCAGGCACTTCTCGACCGACGTGCCAGGAGCTTGCCCACTTCCCACAGGAGCAGAAGTGCCAGGGCGGCCGGCAGCGCCCAGCCGAACTGCTGCGCGTTGATCTCGGTCGTGCCGAGAATACGGCGGTCCCACCTCGTCGTCAGCACCCGCGTCCTGGGAACGACCGTTTCGGATGCCCTGCGGTGGTGTTGGGGTGCGACCCCCGTCACATTCCACGGTCACACTCCGTAACACCTCGCGCACTTTCCATCAACTCGCGGGTGAACCAGCCCACAGGACTTCTGTCACATACGAAGCGCGGTCGTAGCGGAAAAGCGTGACATGGACGCGTCGTCAACCCCTCTGACCTGGGGTTTGAGAGCCAGGTCACAGAAGGCACTTTCTCCTTGGATGCGACCACCACTAGTAAAAGGGGTCATTGCAGACACCCCCCGGAGCCTGTTTCTCTGAAGCAGTCGCAAGGCGCTGCGAGCCCACCCGGGCCGCGGCGCCCACGTACGCCCCGCCCCACCACGCACCACGCACCACG
>NZ_JBEZLR010000186.1:0-7127 GCF_040652275.1 Streptomyces sp. NPDC048275 | reverse complement strand
GACGGCGGCAGGCACCGCACACGATGAGCACCCCCACCCGGCACCAGCCGCATGGGGCCAGACTCGGCGCAGGCTTCCACCTGCACACCCACGCCACCCCCGCCCCACGGACGGGACGGCCACCGGGACACCCGAGATCTCTTTTCCCAAGACCGGAGCCGGGCCGAAAACCCAGCCCCACCCCGGAAAACCTAAACTCATCAGCGACGCTGACGCAGAGCGAGACGGTGAGCACCGCCTCGCGTTTCATGTCGAGTTCACGGGTGGTGTAGTCGAGGACGCCCGTGATGAGGATGTAGAAGGTCGCGGTGTTCACGGCGAAGGAGCCGCCCGCGAGGAACACCGTGCCGAGGTGCTCGCGCAGGATCGTGCGCAGCGGAGAGCTCTTCGTTCCCTTCTCCTCGGCCGCCAACGCCTGTTCCGCCGCCTAAAATTCGGGGTTCTCCTCGACGTGGGTGTGGATGTACCAGGCGAGCCCGAGGACTAACACACCGACAAGGAAGGGTAGTCGCCAGCCCCAGGCGGCGAACGCGCTCTCGCTCGTGAACGCGTCGGCCAACCGGAATTCCGTGTTGGCGGTCACCACGCCGGTGGGGACGCCGAGTTGGACGAAGCTGCCGTACAGCCCGCGCTTGCCCTCGGGGGCGTACTCGGTGGCGAGCAGCATCGCGCCACCCCACTGCGCACCCACCGCGATGCCCTGTACGACGCGCAGGGCGACGAGCAGGATCGGGGCTGCGACGCCGATGGTGGCGTACGTGGGGAGCAGGCCAATGCCCGTGGTGGCCAGGCTCATCAGGGGACGAACTACCGGCCGGGAAGTAGGCTCCGGACATCGACGACCACGCCGGTCCCATCGTCCAGCCGCGCGAAGTAGTCCGGGGTGTGCTCGCGTTCCCGGTCGCCATCCGGCCAGACCTCTTCTGCCCCTTGAACGCCGTGAACTTCCGGGCCGGTGAGACAAGTTCGGAGGGCTCGCCCCACTAGCGGGTCAGCGGACCGAGCCGACGGGCGCCGTCGGCACCAACGAACCCCACCTGGACGTCCGACGCGTACTTCCAGGCGAATACGCCTCCGCAGGCTCGCCCATGTGCCCTCCCCAGCACTCTGGCCGTAGTGCGAGCGTGGAACAACTTCGAGCGTTCCAAGGTCCAGAAAGCGGAGGCGTCACCCTAACGAGGGATGACCCGCTTCAAACCCACTGACAAACGAGCTCAGCCCTTCCCGGTGCCGTCGAGTTGGAAGTGCCAGATGACCACGATCGGGGAGTCGTCCAAGGCCGCGGCCGACGCTTCCGAGCACCAGTGCAACAGGTCCCAGGACATGTAGGTCGGGAGTGGGTCCGGGGCGGTGTCGGAGTCGAGGGAGTGGCGCGGGCGGCGGGGTTCCTCGCAGTGCCGGACCTGGAAGCCCAGCGGGAGGGCTGCGGCGAGGTAGGCGCTGAGCGGGCGGTGGTACTCGGCGAGGAGAGACGGGCGGCCGTCCGGGCCGGGACGGCGGGCCAGGGTCGGCCGGAGGTAGGACACCAGCAGGTGGGCATCCGAGATCACAAGGTTCCCGCCAGGGCGCAGAACACGCGCGAACTCGGCCAGCACGGCGGCCAGATCGGGGACGTGAGTCAGGGCGAGCGCGCAGACGACAGTGTCGACCGCGTTGTCGGGAAGCGGCAACTGGTGCAGGTCGGCCTCGTGAAATTCGACATCTGGCAGGCCCTTGCGGGCCTGGAGGAGCATTTCCGGCGAGGCGTCGACGCCGATCACATCGTGGCCGAGTTCACGCAGGTAGACGGTGTGGCGGCCGGTCCCGCAGGCCGCGTCCAACGCCGCGCCGACGGGCAGGCTGTCCAGGATGCGCCGGACAACGGGCTGCTCGACGTCGATCATCTGGTTGCCAGGGGCGTCATAGTGCGGCGCCCACTCCTGGTAAACGTCGGCCGCGTTGATCGTGCCTGGACTCGCCGTGACTCCCTCGGCATGCGCGAGGGCGGGCACATCCAGCAGGGTGCGGATCTCGGCGATCCGGGCCTCGACGAACGCCCGGTCGGCCCTCCCCTCCCTGATGCCACGCAGCAAAGCAGCGCCCTCGATACCCAGCAGATATCCCAGCGGGCTCAGATAGGTCATCCCACGGACGGTACGGACTCATGTTCCGACGGCTCCACCGGTTTTCCGGCGCTTCGAGCGGCCGTCATCGGTGGACCAGACCACCTGCGACCACTGACGAATCAGACCAGATCATCTGAGACGGAGACCAGATCGCTACTGAGATTTTCGGCCTAGGGTGACGGTGATCTCGCGGGTGGGTGTATCCCTGGAGGATGCGGTATCCCGATGGGGGTGGCTTGACCGCGAAGCAGCGGGCCCGGCGGGAGCAAGTGCGGTTTGAGGCTGCCGAGTTATTCGCGCAAGGGATGACACCGCCGCAGGTCGCGCGGCGGTTACGGGTCTCACGCAATTCCGCTTATGCCTGGCATGCCCGCTGGCGGGACAGCGGTGTTGAGGCCCTGCGGAGCAAAGGGCCGTCCGGGTGTCCGTCACGGATGAAGCCGGAGTGGCGGGCCTGGCTGGCGGCGGAGCTGGAGAAGGGGCCGGCCGCGCACGGCTGGACGGAGGACCAGCGGTGGACCCTGGCCCGGGTGGCCGCGGTGATCGCCCGGCGCTTCCACATGCGCTTCAGTTCGGCGCAGACCTGGCGCATTCTGCACCAGATGGGTTTTTCGGTGCAGGCGCCGGTGCGGCGGGCCGCCGAGCGTGACGAGAAGGCCGTGGCCACGTGGATCAAGGAGACGTGGCCGCAGGTGGAAAGACGGTGAGGGACCAGGACGCCTGACTGTGCTTCGCGGACGAGGCAGGGCCGCTGCTGCGGCCGCCGAAGGCGTGCACCTGGTCCCGCCGTGGCTGTCCGCCCCTGGTCCGGGTCCGGGCGGCCGGCTCGGGCCGTATCTCCATGGCGGGCCTGGTCTGCCGCAAGGCCGGTCAGCGCACCCGGCTGGTCTTCCGGATGCTGGTCCACCACGGCCGTAAAGGTGAGAAGAAGGGCTTTCGGGAGAGAGACTTCGCCTCGTTGCTGGACGCCGCCCACCAGCAGCTCGGCGGCAACATCGTGCTGGTCTGGGACAACTACAGCCACCACGTCGACGCCGCCATGCGCGAACTGATCGGGAAGCAGCCGTGGCTGACGGTCTTCCGCTTCCCACGTCGACTCGCAGTCGGTCAAGGGCGCTTCAGGTGAGCAAGTCAACTCGCGGCTTGACTGGGGGGCGCAGCTCGTGGCCGCACCGCCAGCCCCGCCGGACCGCCCCGAGCTGGGCACGGTGCAGGTCTGGGGCGGTGAATTGCTGTGCCACCGTGCGCAGGACGCGGGCCATCGCCTGGGCGGGTGGGGTGGCGGGGCGTGCCGCGGCGCGTGCGAGGAGGATGCGGCGGGTGGGGGCCGGGACGTCGGAGGCGAACGGCAGGAGGCGTACGTCGCTGCGTCGGCTGGTGAGGGCCAGGCGGGGTGCGAGCGCGATGCCGAGACCGGCGGCGACCATGGCCTGCGCCTCCTGGTAGTCGTGCGAGGAGTAGGCGATGCGCGGCTCGAATCCCGTCTGGCGACAGCTTCGGCGCAGGACGTCGGCGACGGGGTGGTTGTCGGCGCGGATGATCCACTCCTGGTCGGCGAGGTCGCCGAGGCGCACGGAGGGATGTGTGCGCAGGGGTGAGTCGGCAGGGACGACCAGCACTGTGGGGTCGTCCAGCAGGTGGGTGAGGGAGAGCGCCGGATCGTCGAGGCGGTTCCATTCGTAGTCCCAGAGCAGCCCCTGCTCCACCTCGCCGGTGTGCAGCATCTCCCTGAGCTCCGCGAGGACTCCGGCGCGTACCTCGATGCGGATGCCGGCGTGGCGACGTCGGAAACGCGTGAGCGCCAGCGGCAGCAGGGACGCGCTCGCCGTGGGGAAGGAACCGAGCCGCAAGGTGCCCTGGTCGAGGGCGGTGAAGGAGTCCAGGTCGGCCTGGGCGGCACGGAGCTCCCGGCGGATGGCCTGACCGCGTTCGGCCAGCGCGGCACCCGGCGGTGTGGGGCGGATACCGCGTGGCAGCCGCTCGATAAGGGGCTGCCCTGCCTCCTGCTCCAGCAGGGACATCTGCTGGGAGGCGGCGGAGGTGGTCATGCCGAGGGCTTCCGCCGCGGCAGTGAGTGAACCGCGTTCGGTGGCCTCGGTGAGCAGCAGCAGACGGCGCACGTTGAGCATGCCGTCGACTTTAGCTGAGCTAAACCCAGGTGAAGCGAACTGCGATTGTTCCGAAGTCATGCCTCTGCGAAGGTCTCCGCAATCGCCGAGGGGTTCACCGGCCCGCAATGCGCCCGTAACCGCTGCCTCGGCCCTTTCCCTACCTCCGTTGATCCAGGAAGAGCCTCAGACGTGCACATTCCCGCGACCCTGGTGCGTGGCGGCACAAGCAAGTGCTGGCTGTTCAATCAGGTCGATGTCCCTGCCGACCGTGGCGACCTCGAAAGGCTGCTGGTCGCCGCGTACGGCGCCACCGATCCCGTGGAGCTGGACGGGGTGGGCGGGGCAACCCCCACCACGTCGAAAGCGGCCGTGGTCAGCGCCTCACCCCAGCCTGGCGTCGACGTCGACTACCTGTTCGCTCAAGTCGGCATCGGGACGGGCTCGGTGGAGTGGACGAGCAACTGCGGCAACTGCGCCACCGGCGTCGCCCTGTACGTGGTGACCAAAGGAATGGTTCCGGTCACCGGCGACCGGACGCGCGTGGTGATGCGCAACACCAATACCGGCGCGGTCCTCGAAGGGATCGTCGACACCCCCGGAGGCATGGTGCACCACTTCGGCCGCCAGACGGTACCCGGCACCCGTGCCGGCGGGGTCGCGGTCGGCCTCACCTTCCGCGACCCGGCCGGTGGCACCACCGGCGTGCTGCTCCCCACCGGCCAGGCCGCCCAGGACCTGCGGGTCGGCGCCGCCGAGCCGGTACGCGTGAGCATGCTGACCGCAGGAGCTCCGGTCGTCCTTGTCGACGCCGCCAGTGCCGGGCGTACCGGTGCCGAGTCACTGGAGCAGATGAGCGCAGACGTCCCCTGGCTGCGCACCGTCCGTCATACCGCCGCACCCCTGATGGGGCTGCTCCAGCCGGGCGAGGAACCGGGCGACGCGGTGCCCAAGGTGGGCCTGGTCGGCCCGTCGGTGCCGTACACCACCACCCTCGGTGAACCGATCGGTGCCGAGGACTACGACGTGTCGGTGCGCATGCTCACCATGAACGCCCCGCACCCCGCGATCGGCCTGACCTCTGCCGTCGCCGTCGCGGCGGCCGAACTGCTGGAGGGGTCCGTGGTCTCCCGGACCACGGGCGGCCCGACCGACGAGTGGTTGCGCCTCGGCACGCCCGCCGGCGTCGTCGCGGTCCGCTGCACCGATGTAAGGCACGGCCTGCCGCACCGCGTCACCGTGCAGCGCGCGGCCCGTCTGCTCGCCGACGCCCGAATCTACGTACCGGAAGCAGGCAGCCCGCAAGCCGCCTGAGCCGCGACGAACATCACCTCGGTCAGGCCGGCTCCCAGCCGTCCGCCCGGGATACCCTCGCGCCCTCGGGGCGCGCCACCCCGTCCCCACCGCACCAAGGACAAAGATGTCTGCTGAAGTGATCTCCATAGGCGCCCTGCTGGTGATGTTCGTGGTCGGCACCGTGCTGCCGATCAACCTGGGCATCCTCGCCTTCGTCGCCACCTTCGTGGTCGGCACCGCCTCGCTCGGGCTCACCGAGGACGAGATCTTCGAAGGGTTCCCGGCGAAGCTCTTCGTCACCATCGTCGGAGTCACCTACCTGTTCTCCGTCGCCCGCCGCAACGGCACCATCGACTGGCTCGTCGCGGCCGGGGTGCGGCTGGTACGCGGCAAGGTCGGGCTCATCCCCTGGGTGCTGTTCCTGGTGGCCGCCCTGCTGACTGCGTTCGGTACGTTCACCCCGGCCGCGGTCGCGATCCTCGCGCCGATCGGCATGAACTTCGCCTACCGCTACAAGCTCAACCCGCTGGTCGTCGGCATGATGGTGATCAGCGGCGGGCACGCGGGCGCGTTCTCCCCGCTGGCCGTCTCCGGTGCGCTGGTGCTCGGCCTCGTCGACAAGACCGATTTGCAGGTCTCCGCCATGACGCTGTTCAGCGCCAGCTTCCTGATCAACATGGTGCTCTCGATCCTCACCTACGCCCTGCTCGCCAAGCGTCCCGCCCCGCTGGTCGAGGGCGCCGCGGAGGCAGCCGACGACGAGGACCTCGCCGTCTCCGGCAAGCCCGATTGGCGGCAGTGGCTCACCCTCGCCTCTCTGGTGGCCCTCGTCGTCGGCGCGCTCGGCTTCCACTTGGAGATCGGCTTCCTTGCGCTGGCTGCCGGCGCCCTGCTGGCCCTGGTGGACATGAAGCGGCAGGAGAAGGCCGTGGACGGCGTCAGCTGGTCCACCCTGCTTCTGGTCGCGGGCATGATGACGTACATCGCGATGCTGGAGAAGGCCGGCATCATCGAGAAGATCTCCGAACACGCGGCGGGCCTCGGCGCCCCGGTCGTCGTCGCCCTGCTGCTGTGCTTCACCGTGGCCATCACCTCCGCCTTCGCCTCCTCCACCGCGATTCTCACAGCGATCATCCCCATCGCCGTACCGCTGCTGCTCTCCAGCCACCTCAGCGCCGCCGGACTGATCGCCGCGCTCGCCGTCTCCACGACGATCGTCGACACCTCTCCCTTCTCGACCAACGGAGCACTCGTCCTCAGCAACGCCCGTGGGGTGGACACCCGCCGCTTCTACCGCCAGGTCCTCGGCTACACCGGCGGAATCGTCGCCCTCGGCCCCGTCGTCGCCTGGGGCGCCCTGGTCCTGCCCTGGTCATAGCGCAAAGACCGACGACGGACAGCGCAGGGCGCCGAGCACGACCACGCACGGCGCCCTCCGTGCTGATTCTGTGTGCAGGACCAGGGGGATACAGACGCAGGGCCTTCCACCTTGATCGTGGACACCTCGACACTGGATCTTGAGTCCAGGGAGAGGAGTCCCGGGTGGGGACCTACAAGTACTCGGCGGAGTTCCGGGCCGACGCGGTGGCGTTGGCCCGTTCGTCGGGCCGGCCCGTCT
>NZ_JBEZLR010000185.1:0-7718 GCF_040652275.1 Streptomyces sp. NPDC048275 | reverse complement strand
AGCTTCCTTCGCCCCTGCGGCCCCCGGTCCTTGCGTATCTCGAAGTCCATTGCATCCCCTGAGCTGGGGTGTTGCAACGACCACTAGAACTCAAGGATTGGCCCGGGGGCCTTCACGCAAACGCCTGATCACGTCCTTCCCTTCCCGCCATTTCAAGATCGACGCAGCCTGGCTCGAACTGGGCATTCACCCGCCTGTTTTCACGTTCTGTGTGCGCGTGACTTCGCTCGGTATCTATCCTCGATGCGGCGCGGGCCGTGACGACGGCGTCATGGCAGGAGGGAGCCGGCATGTCTCAGCCGAAGCAGCTCGACCCCGTTTCCATGGGGGAGTTCTACGGTGCGGAGTTGCGCAGGCGGCGGGAGGACGCGGGGTTGACGCAGGGTGGGCTTGGGGACCTGGTGTATTGCTCAGGGCCGTACATCGGGCAGATCGAGATCGCCATCCGTAGGCCGCAGTTGGATCTGTCCGAGCGGATCGATGGGGTGCTGGGGGCGGACGGGTTCTTCCGGCGGTTGTGTGCGGCGATCCTCAAGGCGTCGAAGTTTGCCGAGTACTTCGCGGCGGCCGCCGAGTTGGAGCGTCGAGCGAAGGCCATCTGTGACTTCGCCACGATGGTGGTGCCTGGGCTGCTTCAGACCGAGGCGTACACCCGTGCGCTCGTCCGGTCCGCGCGGCCCCTGGTCGATCAGGAGAAGATCGAACAGCTCGTCTGTGCGCGGCAGGAGCGGGCACGGGCCCTGCTCAAGGATCCAGTTGATCCCGAGTTGTGGTTCGTCATCCATGAGGCCGTGCTGCGGGTGCCCGTTGGTGGGGGCGACGTGATGCGCGAGCAGTTGGAGCACATTGCAGAGGTCTCCCGCGGGCATCGCGCGATCGTGCAGGTGATGCCCTTCTCGGGTGGGGTGAATCCGCTCCTGTATGGGTCGATGACCCTCATGACCTTCGTCGAGGAGCCGCCTGTGGTCTACACCGAGAGCGCCTACTCAGGACAGTTGATCGAGGACCCGGCAGTGGTCGCGAACTTCGCCAAGTCCTACGATCTGGCTAGGGCCGCCGCCCTGTCACCGGAGGCGTCCCTCGCGTTCATCGGCCGACTCGGGGAGGGTTACACACCATGAACGGTTCGTACGACCTGCAATCCGCCCGCTGGCGCACGTCGTCGTACAGCAACGCGGACGGCGGCTCGTGCGTCGAGGTCGCCGACGGCGTCCTCGGTGTCGTGCCCGTGCGGGACAGTAAGACGCCTGGTGGTCCCGTGATCCTCGTTTCCGCCGGGGCGTGGGTGCCGTTCGTTGGCGCGTTCGCCAAGTAACCCATCGCGGGCGGCCCGGGTGTTGATGAGGTGAGCGTGTGATCCTCGACAAGAGGGGCGCCATGCTGCTGGTGCTCATCGGGTGCGGGGCCTGGTTGCTCGGTGGGGTGGGCGCGGCTGTGGTGGCGGCGTTGTACGCCCCGCTTCCGGACGTGCCCGCTGTCGCTGCCGGGCTCGTTCTGGGTACGGCCGCGGCGGTGTTCTTCACCCGCAGGCCGGACATCGACCGCTGGGCCACTTTGCGCAAACGCGCCGGCCGCTGGGTGCCCCGCGTCGAGTGGGATCTCGTCCAACTGGTCTTCGGCGTCGTGGCAGCGTGGGGAGTGGCCGGCGTGACGGTGGTCGTGGCCCGGTTCCTGTAGCGGTATCGGTAGCGGTCGGGGCTCGGTATCCCGTCAGATTTGTTCGTGCGGCGCGCACAGCCGCCGCAGTACCTTCCCGCACCGCTGCGCGTACGCGTGCTGCAACCCCCGCGTCGCGGCGCCGCCGGCGCGGGCGTACCACCTGGCCGGGCGGCTGAAGGCGGTGATGGTGAGCCAGACGGTGCCGTCGCCGGTGCGGGTGATCTCGAAGGCTTCCTCGCCGCATTCGGGGTGGCCGGTGAGGGTGCCGTAGGCCCAGGCGGTGCGGCGGTATTCCTCCGTTGTCCAGACGACGCGGCAGGGGGCCTTGATGGGACCCAGGCCGACCGTGACGTCGACTCCGGGGGCCGCCTTGGCGGCGTCGGAGGTGATTCCTACGCCCACCGCCCGGTGCAGCTCCCAGGTCATGAGGGCCTCGGAGGCGCGGCGGAAGACAGCCTCGCCCTCGCCTATCCGGGTGCGGACGTGCAGTCGGTGGAAGCCCGGTGGGCAGCGGTCCTCGCGGGTCGCGCCCACGTCCTCGTACGTGTAGGGCATGGGGGACAGCGTAGGGCGGTACCCGGAGTCGCCTTCTCTCCGGGTACCGCCCGTCAGCTACGTCAGCTGACGTTGACCGCGGTCCAGGCTGCCGCGACCGCCGCGTACTCCGTGCTGGTGGAGCCGTACAGCGACGACGCCGCGCTGAGCGTCGCGGTGCGGGCGCCCGCGTACGTGGTCGTCGACGTCATGTAACTGGTCAGGGCCTTGTACCAGATCTGGCTGGCCTTGGCCCGGCCGATGCCGGTGATCGTGGAGCTGTTGTAGGTGGGGGAGTTGTAGGCCACCCCGTTGATCGTCTTGCTGCCGCTGCCCTCCGAGAGGAGGTAGAAGAAGTGGTTCGCGGGGCCCGACGAGTAGTGGACGTCCAGGTTCTTCAGCGAGGACGACCAGTAGTTGGCCGACGCGCCGTCCTTGCTCGGCTGGTCCATGTAGCGCAGCGGGGTGCCGTTGCCGTTGATGTTGATCTTCTCGCCGATGAGGTAGTCGCCGACGTCGCTGGAGTTGGCCGCGTAGAACTCGACCGCCGTGCCGAAGATGTCGGAGGTGGCCTCGTTCAGGCCGCCGGACTCACCGCTGTAGTTGAGGCCCGCGGTGTTGGAGGTGACGCCGTGGGTCATCTCGTGGCCGGCCACGTCCAGGGAGGTCAGCGGCTTGACGTTGCCGGACCCGTCGCCGTACGTCATGCAGAAGCAGCTGTCGTCCCAGAAGGCGTTGACGTACGCGTTGCCGTAGTGGACGCGGGAGTACGCGGCGACGCCGTTGTTCTTGATGCCGCTGCGGTTGAACGTGTTCTTGTAGAAGTCCCAGGTCGTCTGCGCGCCGTACGCGGCGTCGACGGCCGCGGTCTGGTCGGTGGTCGAGCTGGAGGCCGCGCCGGTGCCCCAGGTGTCGTCCGCGTCGGTGAACAGGGTGCCCGCGGACGAGGTGGTGGTGTGCGACTTGTTGTACGTCTTGTGGCTGCCGCGCGTGCCGTCGGTCAGCTGGTACGTCGAGCCCGACAGCGTGGTGCCGAGGGTGACCGTGCCGGAGTACAGGCTCTTGCCGGTGCCGGTCTCGACGCCCTGGTACTCGTAGAGCTTCTGGCCGGTGGCCGCGTCGGTGATGACGTGGAGTTCGTTCGGGGTGCCGTCGTCCTGGAGGCCGCCGACGACCGTCTCGTAGGCGAGGGTCGGCGTGCCGTCCGCCGCCCAGATCACCTTGCGGGGCGCGTTGTCGGCCTCGGCCTTCTCCGAGCCGGCGGCCTTGGCGGCGGTCAGGGCCTGCTTCTCGGCCTTCGCGATGGTGATGGTCGGCTTGAGAGAGGCCACCTTGATGGTCGCCTTCGTCGCCTTGGTGACGCCCTCGGTCTTGCCGGACGCGGTCTCGTGGACGACCAGGTCGCCGCCGAGGACCGGGAGTCCGTCGTACGTGCGCTCGTAGCGCGTGTGGACCGTGCCGTCCGCGTCCTTGGTGACGTCTCTGACGACGAGCTTCTCCTTGGCGCCGAGACCTATCTCCTCGGCGGTCTCGGGAGTCGCCGCCTCGGCCTGCTGGATGAGGGAGGTGCGCGCCGCGGGGGACAGCTGAACCTGGGCGCCCGGGAGGGGCGCCTTGGCCGTGGGGGCCGCCGAGCTCTCGGCGGAGGCGCCGGTGGTCAGAGTCGTGGTGAGCAGCGCTCCGGCCGCGACAGCGGTGGCGATGGCCAGCGTGGTGCGCTTGTGACGCGCGTAGAAGGGGGTCACGCGATGCTCCTTCTGTGGGGGAGTCCGGACGGCATGGGGTGGCCGTACGGACGGTGTGAAGTTGCGGTGCGGGTGAGCCGTGCGGTGGAAGAGTGGCACCTGGGGCGCGTACATGTCATGAGGTCAATCAAATCTTGGCCGAAAAGGGTCCGTTGGATGAAGATCGCTGTACGCAATGCGGAATCGATCTAGGTAAATGGGCCACCAAGGGAAACCCCGGGCAAGGCAAAGAGGGCGCCGCCCCGGGGAGTTGAACCACCGGGACGGCACCCTGCCCTTGTCGTGTGTTCACGCGCGGTCTACGGGAACGTCAGCTTCCAGCTGTTGATGGTGCCGACGTCCTGCGCCGCCTGGTCCTGGACCCTCAACTGCCAAGTGCCGTTGGCTACTTCGGAGGAGGCGTTGACCGTGTAGGTCTCGTTCACGTCGTCCGCCGAGTCGGAGGAGCTGAAGGGCTTCAGGGTGTACGCCGTGCCGTCCGGGGCCACCAGCGCGACGACCAGATCACCGCGCCAGGTGTGCGTGATGTCCACGGCGACCCGAAGGTTCGTCGGCGCGTTGCCCGTGATGCCGGTGACCGCGAGTGACGAGGTGACCGCCGCGCCGTTGTCCGGAATTGATACGGAGGTCGTGCTCTCGAACGACGTACCGGTGTCTCCACCGTCGTCGCCGGGTCGGGTGCCGACCGCGATGCCCGCCCACGCGTTCTGCACCGCCGTGTACTCGGCGCTCGTGGTGCCGTACAGCTCACCTGCCGCCGCGAGCGTGCCGGTGCGGGCCGCCGCGTAGTTGGTGGTCGAGGTGAACTTCGTGGTGAGCGCCTTGAACCAGATCTGCTCCGCCTTCGCCCGCCCGATCCCGGTGACCGGAAGCCCGTCGGAGGTCGGCGAGTCGTAGGTGACGCCGTTGATGGTCTTGGTGCCGCTGCCCTCCGAGAGGAGGTAGAAGAAGTGGTTCGCGGGGCCCGAGGAGTAGTGGACGTCGATCGAGCCGATCCCCGAGTACCAACTGTCCTTGGACGCACCGTCCTTGCTCGGCTTGTCCATGTAACGCAGCGGCGTGCCGTCGCCGTTGATGTTGATCTCCTCGCCGATGAGGTAGTCACCGACGTCGGAGGAGTTGGCCGCGTAGAACTCGACCGTGGAGCCGAAGATGTCGGAGGTCGCCTCGTTCAGGCCGCCGGACTCGCCGCTGTAGTTGAGGCCCGCCGTGTTGGAGGTGAGGCCGTGCGTCATCTCGTGGGCGGCCACGTCGATCGACGTGAGCGGGTTGGCGTTGCCCGAACCGTCGCCGTACGTCATGCAGAAGCAGCTGTCGGACCAGAAGGCGTTGACGTAGTTGCTGCCGTAGTGGACCCGTGAGTACGCGCCCACGCCGTCGCCCCTGATGCCGCTGCGGCCGTGCACGTTCTTGTAGTAGTCCCAGGTCAGCGCCGCGCCGTAGTGCGCGTCGGCGGCGGCCGACTCCAGGTTGGACGCGGCGCCGTTGCCCCATACGTCGTCGGAGCCGGAGAAGAGCGTGCCGGTGCCGGAGGTGCCGCGGTTCAGGTTGTACGTCTTGTGGCTGCCGCGCGCGCCGTCGGTGAGGTTGTACGTCGTCCCGGACTGTGTGGTGGTGAGGTCGACCGTGCCGCTGTACACCGTGTTGCCGGTGCCGGTCTCGATGGCCTCCCACTCGTACAGCTTCTTGCCGGTGGTGGCGTCCGTGACGACGTGCAGCTCCTGTGGGGTGCCGTCGTGCTGGAAGCCGCCGACGACCGTCTCGTACGCGACGGTCGGCGTGCCGCTCGCGGCCCAGATGACCTTGCGCGGGGCGCGGTTGACGTCGGGGCTCGTGGCCTTCTCTGCCTTGGCGGCGGACAGGGCCTGCGTCTCGGCCTTGGCGGCGGGCAGCGCGGCCTTCGTGGTCGCCGGCTTGATGGCGGCTCGCGTCGCCTTGACGACGTCCTCGGTCGCGCCCGACTTGGCGGTGTCGACCACCAAGTCGCCGCCGAGGACCGGGAGCCCGTCGTACGTGCGCTCGTAGCGTGTGTGGACCGTACCGTCCGCGTCCTTGACGACATCGCGGACGACGAGCTTCTCCTTGGCGCCCAGACCGAGGTCCTTGGCGGTGTCCGCCTTGGCGGCTTCGGCGTCACGTATCAGCTCGGCGCGCTGGGCGGGGGAGAGCTTCAGCGCGATCGCGCCGGGGTTGACCTTGCCCGAGGGGGCCTGCGTGGGGGCGGCGCTCGCGGCGCCCGACTGGACGGCGGCCGCCAGCAGGGCGGAGATGCCGACGAGGGCGACGGCCGCGGCGCGGCGGCGGGGGGTGGGGGAGGTGCGTCTGTGGGAGGAATTGCTGCTCAACACTGACTCCTTCTGCTTGGCCGCGGGGCGCGCGGCCAGTGGGGATCCGGGCGGTGGGTACCCGTCCGGGCAGCACAGGGCAGAACAGGGAGAAACGCCGAACCAGTTGCATGGGGGGATGCCGCGACACGGCAGTTGTGCTGTGGGGTTGCTGTGAAGAGGTCCTGGGAAGAGTGGCAGGAGATGCCACTCCCTGTCAGGAGCGCGTCAACAACTTGGCCGGAAACGTTCCGTTCTCCGGGTGGTCATGTTCGGTATACGAACCTGCCGGCCGCGGCTCACACCGTGACGACGACCTTCGCCCGCGCGTGCTCCACTTCCAGGTACCGGATCGCCTCGGGCGTCTCGCCGAGCGAGCCGTACGTCCGGTCGATGACCGGCGTGACCTGCCCGGACTCGACGAGCTCCCGCAGTGCCGTCAGCTTCTCCGCGCTGGGCTGCGCGAAGAACGAGAGCAGCCGCTGGCCGACGAAGCGTGACAGGGCCTGCCCCTTGAGGGTGAGACGCACCGGGCCGAGGAGGCTGCCACCGTCGGACACGCCTCCGCCGGACAGCAGGAGCGTGCCCGTGGGCGTCAACGCGCGGCGCAAATCCCTCAGTGAGCGGTTGGCCACCAGGTCGAACACGACGTCGTAGCGCTGCCCGTCACGGGTGAAGTCCTCCTGGGTGTAGTCGATGACGCGGTCCGCGCCGAGCGACTCGACGAGCTCCACGTTCCTCGTGCTGCACACGCCGGTCACGTCCGCCCCGTACGCCTTGGCCATCTGCACGGCGAACGTCCCCACGCCCCCCGAAGCGCCGTTGACCAGAACACGCTGCCCCTCCCGCACCCGGCCCAGGTCGCGCAGGCCCATGAGCGCGGTGTTGCCCGCGAGCGGGAGCGCGGCCGCCTGCTCGAAGGACAGGTTGGCCGGCTTCCTGTCCACGGCGTCCTGCGGGGCCGACACGTACTCCGCGAACGCCCCGTCGGCCTCGCCGAACACCTCGTCACCGGGGCGCAACCGCTTGACGTTCTCGCCGACCGCCTCCACCCGCCCGGCGAAGTCCCGCCCCCGGATGGGCGTCTTCGGCCGACGGGCCCCGAACGACAGACGCGCCAGGTAGGGATGGCCCCGCATGAGGTGCCAGTCGTACGCGTTGACCGAAACCGCGTGCACCCGCACCAGCACCTCGCCGTCGGCCGGCACCGGTGTGTCGACGTCCCTGAGCTCCAGTACGTCGGGCGAGCCGTACCGGTCCTGGGCGATTGCCTTCATCGGGGCCTCCGTGACCATGGCCTTCGGGAGCGGCACTTCTCACGAAGGTAGCGGAGCGACGCGGCCACGGGAATCGGGGGAAAGCCCTAGGGCCTGTCCGGCGGATCATGCCGCAGACGCGGGGCTTGGCACGCCCATCTGCGGCGTTGTCGTCGGTCAACGACTCCCCCACTCTCGAC
>NZ_JBEZLR010000184.1:0-7805 GCF_040652275.1 Streptomyces sp. NPDC048275 | reverse complement strand
GTCACCCTCGCCGCCTGCGACGTCGCCGACCGCGACGCACTGTCCGCACTCCTCACCGCCATCCCCGCCGACCAGCCACTGACCGCCGTCTTCCACACCGCCGGTGTCCTGGACGACGCCACGGTCGCCCAGCTGGCCCCCGAGCAGATCGGCGCCGTCCTGCGGCCGAAGATCGACGCGGCCTGGAACCTGCACGAACTGACCGACGGGCTGCGGCACTTCGTGCTCTTCTCGTCCATCGCCGGTGTGATCGGCAACGCCGGACAGGGCAACTACGCGGCGGCCAACGTCTTCCTGGACGCCCTGGCCGCGCACCGAAACGCGCACGGCGCCCCCGCCGTCGCGCTGGCCTGGGGGCTGTGGGAGCAGGCCAGCGGCATGACGTCGGCGATGGCCGAGGCCGACCTGGCCCGGATGAGCCGGGGCGGCATCGTCCCGCTCGCCTCCGAGCGCGGTCTGGCCCTGCTGGACGCCTCGCTGGCCACCGGCCGTTCGCTGGTCGTGCCCACCCGCTTCGACCTCGCGGCGCTGCGCGCCCTGCCGTCCACTCCCCCGGTCTTCCGCGCCCTGGTCCGCGTTCCGGCCCGCCGTGCGGTGGCCGCCTCGAGCTCCGACGACTCGTGGGCGCAGCGCATCGCCGCGCTCCCCGCCGACCAGCGTGAGAGCGCGGTGCTGGACCTGGTCCGGGCGCAGGTCGCGACGGTGCTGGGGCATGCCACGCCCGACAGCATCGACGCCGAGCGTGCCTTCAAGGACCTGGGTTTCGACTCGCTGACCGCCGTCGAGCTGCGTAACCGGATGATGGCGGCGACCGGACTGCGGCTGCCGACCACGCTGATCTTCGACTACCCCACACTCAGCGCCCTCACCGGCAAGGTGCTCTCCGACGTGACCGGGGCACGCGGCGACATGGTCGCGGTGCGGGCGGCGGCCGTGGACGAGGACCCGATCGTGATCGTCGGCATGAGCTGCCGCTTCCCCGGCGGGGTCCGCTCGCCGCAGGACCTGTGGGAGCTGGTCGCGGGCGGCGTGGACGCGGTCGCCCCGTTCCCCACCAACCGGGGCTGGGACCTCGACGACCTCTACGACCCGGATCCCGACAAGGAGGGCAAGGCGTACGCGCGTGAGGGCGGTTTCCTCTACGACGCCGACCGGTTCGATCCGGAGTTCTTCGGGATCTCCCCGCGGGAGGCGCTGGCCACCGACCCGCAGCAGCGGCTGCTCCTGGAAACGGCCTGGGAGGCCTTCGAACAGGCCGGCATCGATGCGAGCGCCCTGCGCGGCAGCAGCACCGGCGTCTTCACCGGGATCATGTACAACGACTACCGGTGGCGGCTGCGCGACGAGGCGCCCGAGGGTTTCGAGGCGTATCTGGGCAACGGCAGCGCGGGCAGCGTCGCCTCCGGCCGGCTCTCCTACACCTTCGGTTTCGAGGGCCCGGCCGTGAGCGTCGACACCGCCTGCTCCTCCTCGCTGGTGGCCCTGCACCTGGCCGTCCAGGCGCTGCGCAACGGCGAGTGCGAGCTCGCTCTCGCGGGCGGTGTGACCGTGATGGCCACCCCGGCTCCGTTCATCGAGTTCAGCCGGCAGCGCGGGCTCGCCCGCGACGGCCGCTGCAAGTCCTTCTCGGCCGAGGCCGACGGGGCCGGCTGGAGCGAGGGCGCGGGCCTGCTCCTGGTGGAGCGGTTGTCCGCCGCCCAGCGCAACGGGCACCAGATCCTCGCCGTCATCCGCGGCAGCACGATCAACCAGGACGGCGCGAGCAACGGGCTGACCGCCCCCAACGGCCCCTCCCAGCAGCGCATGATCCGGCAGACCCTCGCCAACGCGGGCCTGCGCAGCGCCGAGGTGGACGTGGTGGAGGCGCACGGTACCGGCACGACCCTCGGCGACCCGATCGAGGCGCAGGCGATCCTTGCCACGTACGGGCAGGACCGGCCGGCGGAGAAACCGCTGTGGCTGGGCTCGCTGAAGTCGAACATCGGCCACGCGCAGGCCGCGGCCGGCGTCGCGGGCGTCATCAAGATGGTCATGGCGATGCGCCACGGCGTCCTGCCCAAGACCCTGCACGCCGACAACCCTTCCCCGCACGTCGACTGGGAGGCGGGCGCGGTCTCCCTGCTGACGGAGGCTCAGCCGTGGGAGACGGACGGCCGTCCGCGCCGGGCCGCCGTCTCCTCCTTCGGTATCAGCGGCACCAACGCCCACCTGATCCTGGAACAGCCAGAGGAGGCGTCCGAGCCGGTCGGGCCTTCGGTTTCCTCCTCCGGTCCGCTGCCGTGGGTGCTGTCCGCCAAGAGCCTGCCCGCCCTGCACGACCAGGCCGCACGCCTGCACGACCTGATCACCGACCAACCCGAACTGTCCCCCGCGGACATCGCCCACTCCCTCATCACCTCACGCACCCAGTTCGAACACCGCGCCGTCGTCATCACCGACGACAACCCCCTCCACGCCCTCCACACCCTCGCCCACGGCACCCCGCACCCCTCCGTGATCACCGGCAGCACCAGCGGGGGCAAACTCGCCTTCCTGTTCACCGGGCAGGGAGCCCAACGCGTCGGCATGGGGCAGGAGCTGTACGACACCTACCCCGCCTTCGCCGACGCCTTCGACGCGGTCCTCGAACACTTCGAACCCGGGCTGCGGGAGATCATCGCCGACAATCCGGACGGACAGCTCGACCAGACCCGGAACACCCAGCCCGCCCTGTTCGCCATCGAAGTCGCCCTCTTCCGCCTCCTGGAAAGCTGGGGACTGCGCCCCGACTACCTCGCCGGACACTCCATCGGCGAACTCGCCGCCGCCCACTGCGCCGACGTCCTCAGCCTCGAAGACGCCTGCACCCTCGTCACCACCCGCGCCCGGCTCATGCAGACCGCCCAGACCGGCGGCGCCATGGCCGCCATCCAAGCCACCGAAGACGAAATCCAGCCCGAACTCACCAAGCACGTGTCCATCGCCGCGATCAACGGACCCCAGTCCGTCGTCATCGCAGGCGACCACGAACAAGTCGACGCCATCGCCACACGATGGAAGGAACAAGGCCGCAAGACCAAACTCCTGAAGGTCAGCCACGCCTTCCACTCCCCCCACATGGACAGCATCCTCGACGACTTCCAGTCGGTGGCCGCCACCCTGACGTACGAGACGCCGACCATCCCGGTCGTCTCCAACGTCACCGGCCAACTCGCCACCGCCGAACACCTCCAAAACCCCGCCTACTGGACCCGCCACATCCGCGAAGCCGTCCGCTTCCACCACGGCGTCACCACCCTCCACCAAGCAGGCGTGACGACGTTCGTGGAACTCGGCCCCGACGGCACCCTGACGGCCATGGCCGCCACCACCCTCGCCGACACCACCGCGGCCCTCACCCCGACGCTGCGCCCCAACATGTCCGAGCAGCAGTCCCTGCTCACCGCCGTCGCCACCGCCCACGTCAACGGACACCCCGTCACCTGGCCCACCCACGGCCACACGCTCCCCCTCCCCACCTACGCCTTCCAACGAGAGCGCTACTGGCTGGAGCCGCGTGCGGGTGCCGGGGCCGGGAATGTCCGGGCGGCCGGTATCGGTGCGCAGGAGCACGGGCTGCTCAGCGCGGCGGTCGAGCTGGCCGACGAGGCGGGCACGGTCTTCACCGGGCTGGTGTCGCTGCGCAGCCACCCGTGGCTGGCCGACCACGCGGTGCTGGGAACCGTGTTGCTGCCGGGTACGGCATTCGCGGAGCTGGCGCTGCACGCGGGCGCTCAGCTCGGCGCGGACGTGATCGACGAACTGACCATCGAGGCTCCGCTCGTGCTGCCCGAGCACGGTGCGGTACGGCTCCAGGTCACCGTCGGGGCCGCGGACGGGGCGGACCGTCGTCCGGTGACGGTGTACGCGCGTGCGGATGCTGAGGACGGCGTGTGGACGCGGCATGCGACCGGCCGGCTGGCCGTCGGCGGACAGTCCGGCCCGGTGTCCTTGCCGGCCGGCCGGCCGCCGGCCGGGGAGCGCGTGGACGTCGAGGCGCTCGCCGCGCGGGCCGCCGATGCCGGGCTCGACTACGGGCCCGCGTTCCAGGGGATCACCGCGATCCGGCGGGACGGTGCCGACACTTTCCTGGAGGTCGAGCTGCCGTCGGAACTGCGGGCCGACGCGGCTCTGTTCGGGCTGCACCCGGCGTTGCTGGACGCGGCGCTGCGCCCGCTGGCGCTCGGTGACGAGCCGGACTCGGTGCGGCTGCCGTTCAGCTGGGCCGGGGTGCGGCGGTATGCGACCGGTGCGAGCGCGCTGCGGGTGCGGCTGTCGAATCGTGGCGACGACGTGGTCGCCATCACCGTGACGGATCCGGACGGCGCGCCGGTCGCCGAGGTCGAGGCGCTGACGCTGCGCACGGTCAGGGCGGGGCAGCTCGTCGCGGGCCGGCTGCCGGTCTACGAGCTGGGCTGGGTGCCGGTCCGGCCGTCCGGCGAGGTGCCGGCCGCGCCCGGGTTCACGGTCATCGAGGTTCCCGCCCTCGACGGTGGTCCGGTCCAGGCCGCGCACGCAGCTGCCGGCTGGCTGCTCGGCCGTGTGCAGGGCTGGCTCGCGGATGACGCGTCCGGCGACGGGCGGCTGGTCGTGGTGACCCGGGGGGCGGTCGGTTCCGGACCGCGCAACCCGGCGCATGCGGCCCTGTGGGGTTTCGTCCGCGCCGCGCGGACCGAACTGCCGGGCCGGTTCGTCCTGGTGGACAGCGACGAGGATCTCTCCTACGAGGCGCTGGCCGCCGTACTCGCGGGCGCGGGTGACGAGCCGGAGCTGCTGATACGCGACGGCTCGGCCTTCGTCTCCCGGCTGGCCCCGGCGGAGTCCGGTGCCACGGCACCCGGGTTCGATCCGGACGGTACGGTGCTGGTCACCGGGGCGACCGGGTCGCTGGGGGCACTGGTGGCACGCCACCTGGTGGCCCGGCACGGGGTGCGCAAGCTGCTGCTGGTCAGCCGCAGTGGCCCCGAGGCGCCGGGGGCCCGGGAGCTGTCCGAGGAGCTCACCGCGCTGGGTGCGCGGGTGACCGTGGCCGCGTGCGACGTGGCCGACCGGGAGGCGCTCGCCGGGCTGCTGCGCGACACCCCGGTCCGCTCGGTGATCCACGCGGCCGGTGTCCTGGACGACGGGGTCGTCACCGCGCTGACGCCCGAGCGGCTGGCGGCGGTGCTGCGGCCGAAGGTCGACGCGGCCTGGAATCTGCACGAACTGACCGCGGATCTGGACCACTTCGTGCTCTTCTCCTCCGTGGCGGGCGTGCTCGGCAGTGCCGGGCAGGCCGCGTACGCGGCGGCGAACGCCTTCCTCGACGCACTCGCCGAGCACCGCGCGCGGCAGGGCCTGCCCGCCGCGTCGTACGCCTGGGGTCTGTGGGATTCCGAGGGGGGGATGGCCGGACAGCTCGGTGACCGCGACCGGGCCCGGCTGGCCGGCGCCGGCCTGGCTCCGGTCTCCACCGACGAGGGACTGGCCTGCCTGGACGGCCGGTTGGGTGCGACGCTCACCACGGCTGCCGCGCTCGACGCGGGCGCGCTGCGCGCGCAGGCCGAACAGGGCCGGCTGCCGGCCCTGCTGAGCGGCCTGGTCCGGGCGCCGCGGCGGCGCGCCGTGACCGCCTCGGCCGCGGCGGCCGAGGTGTCCCCGCTGGAGCTGGTGCTCAAGGCTGCGGCCGAGGTGCTCGGCTACCCGGACCCGGCCCTGATCGACGCCGACCGCCCCTTCAGCGAGCTGGGCTTCGACTCGCTCACCGCGGTGGAGCTGCGCAACCGGCTGAGCGCGGCGAGCGGCAGGCGGCTGCCCGCCACCCTGGTCTTCGACCACCCCTCACCGGCCGCGCTCGCGGCCGAGCTGGCTGGATCGGACACCCCTCGGTCCGCCGAGAGCGTGGCGGCCGTCTCCGACGAGCCGATCGCGGTGATCGGGGTGGCATGCCGTTACCCCGGTGCGGTCCGCTCGCCGGAGGATCTGTGGCGGCTGGTCGCCGAGGGCGTCGACGCCATCGGGGAGTTCCCCGCCGACCGCGGCTGGGACGTCGACACCCTCTTCGACCCCGACCCGGCACAGGCCGGGCACACCTACACCCGCCACGGCGGCTTCCTGGACGGCGCCGACCGGTTCGATCCGGAGTTCTTCGGGATCTCCCCGCGGGAGGCGCTGGCGACCGACCCGCAGCAGCGGCTGCTCCTGGAAACGGCCTGGGAGGCCTTCGAACAGGCCGGCATCGATGCGAGCGCCCTGCGCGGCAGCAGCACCGGCGTCTTCACCGGGATCATGTACAACGACTACGGCTCCCGGCTCCAGCACGCTCCCCGCGACTTCGAGGGCTACCTCAGCAACGGCAGCGCGCCGAGCATCGCCTCGGGCCGGGTGGCGTACACCTTCGGTCTGGAGGGCCCGGCGGTCACCGTCGACACCGCCTGCTCCTCCTCGCTGGTCGCGCTGCACCTGGCCGCGCAGGCCCTGCGTAACGGCGAGTGCGAGCTCGCTCTCGCGGGCGGGGCCACGGTCATGGCCACGCCGACGACGTTCATCGAGTTCAGCCGGCAGCGCGGGCTGGCTCCGGACGGACGGTGCAAGGCGTTCTCCGAGGAGGCCGACGGCACCGGCTGGGGCGAGGGCGTGGGCCTGCTGCTGGTGGAGCGGTTGTCCGACGCCCGTCGCAAGGGTCATCCGGTGCTCGCGATCGTACGGGGCAGCGCCGTCAACCAGGACGGCGCGAGCAACGGGCTGACCGCACCCAACGGGCCGGCCCAGCAGCGCGTGATCCGTCAGGCCCTCGCCAGTGCGGGCCTGAGTCCCGCCGAGGTGGACGCGGTGGAGGCGCACGGCACCGGCACCAAGCTGGGCGACCCGATCGAGGCGCAGGCCCTGCTCGCCACGTACGGAAAGGACCGGCCGGCCGACAAGCCGCTGTGGCTGGGCTCGCTGAAGTCGAACATCGGCCACGCGCAGGCCGCGGCCGGCGTCGGCGGCATCATCAAGATGGTCATGGCGATGCGCCACGGCGTCCTGCCCAAGACCCTGCACGCCGCCACCCCCTCCTCGCACATCGACTGGGAGGCGGGCGCGGTCTCCCTGCTGACGGAGGCTCAGCCCTGGGAGCAGAACGGCCACCCGCGCCGGGCCGCCGTCTCCTCCTTCGGTATCAGCGGCACCAACGCCCATGTGATCCTCGAGCAGCCGGAAGAGGCCGCCGAGCCGGCCGGGCCTTCGGTGTCGTCCGGTCCGCTGCCGTGGGTGCTGTCCGCGCGGACGGACGAGACTCTGCAGGCCCAGGCCGGCCGCCTGCTCGATCTGGTCACCGACCAGCCCGGCCTGTCCGCCGCGGACATCGCTCACTCCCTGATCACCTCACGCGCCCGGTTCGAGCAGCGCGCGGTGATCGTCGCCGGCAACCAGGACGACCGCCTGGCAGCCCTCCGCGCCCTGACGGACGGCGAGCCCAGCTCAGCCGTGGTGCGGGGCAGCGCGGTACGACCGGGCAAACTCGCCTTCCTGTTCACCGGGCAGGGAGCGCAACGCGTCGGCATGGGACAGGAGCTGTACGACACCTACCCCGCCTTCGCCGACGCCTACGACACGGTCCTCGAACACTTCGAACCCGGACTGCGCGACATTATCGCCGACAATCCGGACGGACAGCTCGACCAGACCCGGCACACCCAGCCCGCCCTGTTCGCCATCGAAGTGGCGCTGTTCCGCCTCCTGGAAAGCTGGGGACTGCGCCCCGACTACCTCGCCGGACACTCCATCGGCGAACTCGCCGCCGCCCACTGCGCCGACGTCCTCAG